>JAQUSE010000093.1 GCA_028715235.1 Candidatus Omnitrophota bacterium
CCTGCCTGCGGTTATGCGCGGGGGCAAGATAAAGAAACGGGATGAAGTAACCGGCCAACGCCAGTGGTTTGACCTGAAGGACGATATAAACGGCGACGGCAAAGTCAACGCGCAAGACGGTATTACCATAAACGATGTTGACGACGCTTATCTCAAGGCGACCTCAGTCGCCGGTGTGTACACGGTCGCCGGCGATGTCATGGGTTCGGCTAAAATGACTTCGACGCCCGGATATTACACCACCGACATTGAGGTCGCCGGCTCGGTCCCGCAGTTCGGTTCGTATACACTTGGATCGGTCTTCACCAGTCTGCCGGGTATTCAGCCCTACGCTATCGGCCCGGGATATATCGGAAAACTTGTCGGAGGATATTATGTCGGGGCGACGGGTCCGGGAGGGGAATCGTACCTGCCGCAATATCAAACTGGCATTTACAGCACCCAGGCCGAAAAGATCGTCCAGGATTATTTCGCCTATGAGACGGCAAAAGACCAGCAGCTGGCTGATTTTGTGTATGACTATGACGCCCAGGGTAATCGCAAGGTACGGGATCTCTTTACCTGCGACCTGGAGACCATTATCAAATATGCGACGGTCAGCGGCGATTATACCTACGATATGGTCGCACAATATGGGCAATGGTTTACGACCGCTGAAGTGCAGGATCACCGCGGCATAAAGGAATATATCGAACGTGCCCGCGCCGCGTATAAATATGTCATGGAACAGAAAAAGGCAAAGGCGCAGACGGCGTTCATGCAGAACCTGAATAACGCCAATGCAGCGGCCGTCCGCGTCGCCGGCATGGAGCATAAACCGCAGCCTCTCAATGCCCAGTACGGCAGGAATCAGCTCCTGGATGCTATCGATCTCATGGGCGATGAGAACCTGAAAAAATATGTCCTGGGCCTCGAAGCCGGCACCATGGTGACTTCGGCATTCCCGCCCCCGGGCTTTATTTCCTGGGAGTGGTATGCAAACGAGCTTCTGAAATGGTGCGATAATCCTATCCTGATGCCGTCGGTTGCGCCGGCTCCGACAACATCGCCGACAGTCCCTACGCCGCCGTATCCGCCGAGTCCGACCGGCCCGCCGCTAACCGGAATGCCTGAGGATGTATGGCTGGCGACTATGGGTATACAGGGCGATACGCTGCATGATATACGTATACGGCTTCTGGCCCTTATGACGGACCAAAATGTCCCTGTCTGGCAGCCCGGCGCTTTCAATTACAACCTTGAAGACACATCGACAGCCCAGGAGCCGACCGAAGAGCAGCAAAAACTTATAGCCTGGTGCATATCACAGGGGCGGTATTCAACATATACTGCCGGTCTGGTAGACCAGAATGAGCGCAGTATCGACAATGCCGTGAATCTTTTTATAACAAACAGGGAAAAACTTGCCTGGGATACCTATAAGAAGCAACTGGCCATCGAAGGCATTATCACCGATAACATCGACAGCACCTATGGCCTGCCGGTGTCAACGGTATTCCCCGACGGGCTCAGCGCCGAGACCTATCTTACAAAATATATCCTGGAATTCTGGAAATCCGGTGTAATGACCGAGACACTGCTCGGCGCATCGGGAAAGAAAGAGGCAGAGACGGTCGAATCGTACTCGCTGGAATGCATAGATTTCCTCGATAAGCTCCTGAAAGAACAGAAGATAAACGGTAAAAAAGTCGCTAACTACAATAAGGCCCTTCTCGAACGCCTTCCTGAGATCAAGGCGAAAATGGAAGTCATTTTGAACGCCACCAGGGCCTTTGATCCGCAGGACAACCAGAAGGTCTGGGAAGGGGACTTTGAAGGGACCGGACAAAACCAGTGGAAACTCTATATCAAAGATCTGGTCCGCTATGCCACGGTAACCGGCGTATACTCATCTATCAATGCGACAGTCAGCGGCACTACATGGGCCGTAACACACAAGCCGGGTACGGATACAACCACTATTACGCTTGGCGGGCCGTACCTGATCACTGAACTGGCGACATGCGTCGGCGGTTATACGACCACTGTTTCCCTGGCTCCGTCGAATTCGAGCGTTGATATAGCGAAAGGCGAAGTCACGGTCCAGGTCGGCACCAAGGTGCTTGTTATAAGTATTGCCGATATAGGCACCCCGAAGGTACGTGTTACTCAGATCGCCGAAGCCGCGATACCCAATAAGACTAATCTCTCGTTCTACACGGACTACGGCCAGCAGAAGACGAACCTTGCCGCCATGACCATGCAATCATGGATCGAAATGGCGTTCTCGTCTATCCAGCAGATCGATAATATTTATATCTCCTCAGGGTCGAAAGAGCTGGTCGCGAACCTGGTAGAACAGATAGAAGGATATGCCCCTCAATACCGTTTGACCACGCAGGAAGAAAAAGAGCTGCGCGATGTAGTTGTCCACAACGCGAACTTCCCGTGGGACCTGTGGACGGAACCTTACCGGTTCATCGAAATACCGTATATACAGGTTGTCGACCCGAATACGCACAAGGTGGTCGATATACAATTTAAGTACAAAAGCCTCGAAGAGTGGCGGCAGGACATCCTTAAGAGCCTGCGATATAAACATTCCCTCGAGACAGGCAAGGTCACGCTCGAACGAAAAGACGATATAACCTACACCCTGTTCGAGGACATCAGAAGCCCGGCTCAGTATGTCCAGCAGGCAGCGAAGGAAAAAGCGCAGATGGAACGCCAGACAAAAATGGCTGATATCAACTCACAGTTCGCTAATTTTGAGCGCAATGTTTACCAGCCTGCCAAGGCCGAGTTCCTGAAGTATACCGACGATAAACAGTGGTCTTTGGTAACCGAGAAGGCCACGCTGACCCCGGCTCAGGTCTCGACGACATCGGGCGGGGTGCCGACCGGCGGCGCCTTGAGTCTTGTCGAAGACCCGGTAAGCCATGCAAAGAAGCGCTATTCGTTCTACTTCTATTACGATACCGACACCAATTCAAAGGTGGAACGCATGGAGATCGCGATAGGCATGTCGACGTATGTCGTAGGCTTAGAGGCCGGCACCAACAGGTTCTATTTTACGATCGACAACGGCCAGTCTTACGATAAATATTACCTGACGGTAGTCTCCCACGACCAGCTGAACGATCAGGAAAAGGCCGAGGTCGGCGAGAAAAAACATATCGGAAAATTCTATGACGTAAACTATATGCAGGAGACATATTATACGCCCGTGACCGTCGAGCGCAGCTGGCTTGACCACAACGAAGAGGCTGATTACCGTCAATACGCCTCGGTCATCGGCATGGGCGGCGTTAAACTCGCGAAACTGTATCGCGACATAGAAATATTGTACGCCGACCGGCTCTCGTCGCTGGCTTCGTCATATTACACCGGGTGGATCACCGACCAGCAGTTCGAGGAGAATCTCGATACCTTATACCGTGAGAGGGAGAACTGGCGTGCCTCGATCGAAGACTACTTCCTCGGCACCTGCGAGAAATTCGACTTGTCACGTTTCGAGACGATCAAGGGCCACCCTGAATATGCGGACCGCCTGTACGGCATATTAAAAGACCTGACGCTGTATATGAGCGAGGAGGAAAAACGCGCGTTCATCAAAGGGCAGGAATTGACGCGGCTGGTCATGGTATACGACTCTATATTTGATATCATGGTTGATCAGTACCGCGCCGCGGTATTCTATAAGCGTTATATCGAAGACCGCGTCATACTTCTTAACGATACCCCGGTCCAGGACCCGCTGTCCCTGGCACTGACCAATCCGCAGCCTCCCATCCATTTTGCGGATATGCAGCACCAGCATACCGAGTATATCGGTGTCTATCTTACAAAATTCTGCGTTATCGAGAACACGCAATGGAATACCTATATAACGAAGACCCAGACCAACGTTTCAAGCTATCGTCAGTATGTGCAGAAAATGATAGATCTTGTCTATACCGTTCCGGGCGAAGGCAGGATCGACGATATCTTTGACTGGGAAAGCTGGGTTCCGGGTAATACGACGTCAGGAACCATGATGAATGATAAACAGAGCGGTAATTACAACTCGTTCAGGGACGCCGCAACGCCGGGATTACAGAGTAATCCTGCTCAGATCATACGGGGTGGGAATACGTATGCCGGTCAGAACGCCGCTCTGACTGCCGAGATACTCGGCCAGATAACATTCGAAAATATGCAAAAGTTCATGACGCAGGTCGGCTTCAACGTGTTTATAGAATGGCTGATCCAGAACAGTTTCTGGAAGATGACGATGCCTGAACTCGGCAGCGAATCCGTCCGGCAGGACGCTGTCGATAGGGCCTTCTACGATTATTCGAACCTCATGGAAAAGATAATCCAGTACATGACATGCTTTACCGACTATGCAGGCCTCACCTATGATGTTACCGAGCCGTACCGGGCCTGGTGGATGACCGGTTTCCTGCACGGCGTACGGAATCCGGATGTGACAGACCCGATGGCCCCCAATTATTATTTGCGCGTAGAGGCTGACGGTTATGGACCGAAATATCACCTTGAGAATTACGCGTACTCGAATGTGCTGTCCGGTAGCGGCTGGCCCCAGACATACCTGACACACAATACGGACGGTTCGTCGGTAGATAACCTCTACGGCGAGAACAAGATGATCGATAACCGTGTCCGCGACGCCGATATGGGCCGCCGGATGATCGAGGCAATGACCCAGACGGCGTTCAGTGAGGACCCGGCAATGTACCTCGACGCACAGAAGATGCTGGCTGAAATATTAGGCCAGGACGTCGGCGAGTATAAATACAAGGAGTTCGGATATCAACTTGAGGGAACAAGTGCCGCCGTATCCCGGGCAGGGGAACTCGTGATCCCGACCGGCTCGACGTCGACAACGGCAATCTATGGCGCAGACTCTGGATCGTACACGACATCGATCATCCCGTACGGATTAAGCGTTGTCGGTGAAGACCGATACCACTCTATCCCTGCCTCCGGCAGGCAATCGCAGGCGCAGTCCTGCGGCGGGACCTATAACAAGAAGATGTATGAGATCTCGAATAAAGCCTTCCTTTCAGACAAGGAAGTCGACCCTAATGGCGCATTCAGGATTCAGGGCGCATATAGCATATCCTCATCGAGCGGTTCTCTGGTCAGAGAATACAATAAAAATGTCTATACCGCAAGCAGCGCACTGCTGAGCGCGGTCTACGCGAGTTGCACGGCCGCAGACGGTCAGATCCGCACGATGAGCATTAAGGAACGTTCTTCATCAACCTCGGCATGGACAGCGATAGACGCTTTATGGCCTATTATCGATAACCCGCGGGGGAACGGTTTCGATTCAGGTGTTGACTTCGAATCACTCAACGTCCTGGGGGTTTTTAAGGCGCAGATCAATAGTTTCAAGAGTACGGTGCATATGGCCGATACTACCTTCCGTAAAGAATTGTTCAAACTAATGGCATTCCAGGCGGATACTACCGGAGCCTCTACAGCATATACCGGCGCATATGCTAAGGTCGAACAGCAGTCCTGGGCCATACGCGAGCGGACGACCGATAACCTGTTCGACGACTTGTTCCACCTGAAGAACAACGGTGTCAAGATGTTCAGGTCAACGGTACAGGACGCCATCGACATCATGGAAAACGGTATGCCCGGATCCCAGTCGAATTTCACCGATGCCTTGAACGGGACCAATGTAGACGGCAGGAGGCAGGAGGTCGCGTATGCCTACCGCAAATTCGCCGATTACTTTATTCCTGACATCCGCAAATTCACCGAGCAGAATGCGACAGACCTTTGGGCAACGCTCGGCATGGAGTCTATGAAAGCCCTGAATATCCATTATCAGCGCAAAGACGGCAGCCTTACCACTCTCGAAGAATCGTTCTTAAGCACGCTGGATGTTCAGAAACGCCAGCCGTACGAGGTTACCGACCTTACCGCCGGCGTTACCGAACAGTACGTTCGCGGCAAAGACCAGAAGATGAAACTTGCAAAACGGTTCGGCGCCGGCGAGTTCTGGTATGAATTTGACCTCTATGCCAACCTGGTAAGCTGGGACTTCGTGTACAATAAAGGCGTCCGTAATGAGCTCATTACCGACCGGCAGGGATTTATGGGGGCAGACGGCCGGTACATCCATAGCGATAACAGTATCCGCAATATGCGCGAGCCCGCCGAATGGGGGATGCCGCGCGAGATACGCGCCTATGACGACGCCAGGATGCTGTATGTGACCAATTTCTCAAGGCTTTTCGACGTCAACAATCTGGTCTGGAAGCGCTTTGCGTATACGCAGGATGAGAACGAAGGCTATACCATCGATCGTATGTATGACGCGGCCGGCCTTCGCAATTATCTGTTACAAGGGGCTCTCCGTTTCGGCGATATGCGCTCTTCACCGTCC
>JAQUSE010000094.1 GCA_028715235.1 Candidatus Omnitrophota bacterium
GACTTACAGGACAGGCAAGGTGGGGGTGGCGGCATTGCAAAGCGTCTCCCTCAAGGTGGATGCCGGCGAATTTTTGGCTATAATGGGCCCCTCCGGATCCGGCAAGTCGACGCTTATGCATCTCATGGGTTTTCTTGACAGGCCGGATTCAGGCAAATATTATTTAGGAGGTAAGGATGTTACCGGCCTTAACGATGACCAGCTTGCCGTTCTAAGGAATCGGTTGATGGGTTTCATATTTCAGCAATTTCATCTCCTACCGCGTATAACATCTCTTGAAAACGTGGAGCTTCCTCTAATATATGCCGGGAAACGCCATTTAAAAGAGAGGGCGGCGGAAAAGATAAAGAGTGTGGGCTTGTCACACAGGGTGTCTCACAGGCCGAATGAAATGTCCGGCGGAGAACAACAGCGCGTGGCCATAGCCCGTTCTCTTGTGAACGAGCCGCTCGTTATCCTGGCCGATGAACCCACGGGTAATCTCGATACGAAGAGCCAGAATGAGATAATAGCTATACTGGAAGGATTGAACGCTCAAGGGAAGACCATTATAATGGTAACGCACGAGGAGGAAGTGGCTGAACATGCCAAGAGGATCATCAAGATGCGGGACGGCAAGATCGTTTCCGATGAAACGCAAAAGGGTAAGGGCGAAAACGCCCATCCGGCCCCGGTTAATATCCCTATAGACGATATATTATCGGAAAAGAACACCGACCTGAAAGGCGCGGAGTTTGTCGATCATTTTAAGCAGGCCTTCTGGTCGATAATTTCTCATAAGATGCGCTCGCTCCTTTCCATGCTGGGAATACTTATAGGAGTGGCGGCTGTAATAGCTATGCTCGCGCTTGGCCAGGGAGCTAAAGAGTCTGTCTCGAAAGCGTTGGCTTCCTTGGGTTCTAATCTTCTTATGGTGAGATCGGGTTCCCACAGGACGCACGGTGTGGCGTTGGAAGCGGGAACGGTGACGCGATTTACTTTTCAGGACGTAGACGCCATATCGAAGATCCCGAGCGCAAAGAGAGTATCTCCCACGGTAAGCGGCAGGGCGCAGGTTGTTTACGGAAATAGCAACTGGAATACGCAGGTGCAGGGCACAGGGGTCGGCTACGCCGAAATGCGCGCTTCTGTTCCGGTCATAGGCAGATTTTTTACGGAGGATGAATTGAAAGCGCGGGCGCGGGTGGCCCTGTTAGGCGCGACTGTGGCAAAAGAGCTGTTTGGGCAGGATAATCCGGTAGGTTCCTTTATTAAGGCGAATAAGGTGATATTCCAGGTAATAGGGGTTTTGCCGACCAAGGGGGCAAATATGATGCGCGATCAGGACGATCTGATGGTGATACCCGTAACGACCGCTATGTACCGTGTCCTGGGCAAAGAATATATCGATTCGATAGACGTTGAAGTAAGCGACCCGTTATTGATGGACGAGACGCAGGACCTTATAAAAGAGACTATAATAAAACGCCATCGTTTAAACAGTAAAGACGCCGAGGATTCTTTCGAGATACGAAATATGGCTGAGATACAGGAGACTATGACAAAGACTACACAGACTATGACATGGCTTTTGGGATCCATAGCCGCGATATCGCTTCTGGTGGGCGGTATAGGCATCATGAATATAATGCTGGTATCCGTCACTGAGAGGACAAGGGAGATAGGCCTCAGAAAAGCGATAGGCGCCCGCGATGCGGATATAATGATTCAATTTTTGATAGAGGCGATAGTTATGACGTTTAGCGGCGGTATAGTGGGTGTGATAACCGGCTCAGGCATCGCTCTTCTTTTGGCTCTCTTGGCGGGATGGGCAATAAAGGTTTCCATGTTTTCGATAGTGCTAGCTACGACATTTTCCGTTGTAATCGGCGTGCTCTTCGGCCTTTGGCCCGCAAGGCAGGCTTCCAAGCTCAACCCGATCGAAGCCCTTCGATACGAATAGGGTCTATTGTTTGAGGTTCTGCAGCTGCTGCATGGCCTTGCTGAATTCTTCTAGGGCTACCATGCCGATTGCGTACTTCACGCGCGGCCCCAGCCCTGCCTCCGGTTTCTCCGCCGGCCCCTTTATCACAAAATCAAATATCAGGTTGCCCTGCTGTGACATGAGATATGGAGTAAGCCTGTTCACAGACGTCTGCAGGAACTGCGAATTTTCAGCGCCGGGTTTGGCTTTGATATGCAGTTTGTGAAAGGATATCGTTGTGAGCGAATCTACCATGTTATCATGCATACGGAACCGGGTGTCCGAACTGAAGACGCCGTCTTTTACGGAGAACGGCGTATACGCGTCGAAATACGGCAGGAAGAGCGCCATGTTTATATAGTTGGTGTATAAAGCCGCTTCCATATCCACCCTTTCAGGATAGATAGCCATGCCGGCGCTGAACTCGGCGCTGCCGTTTACAGAATTCAGCACGGGGATCCTGAGTTTGAAACTGCAGTCAGCCCCGATTTTTTCCCGGGAGATCCCGGTAGGCGTGAATTCGAAATTAAAATTATCGGCGTATATCGAGAATGGTTCCCGGGATATGTAGTAGTCTTTGAACCTGAGCACGGAATTCGATATGGTTATCTTTTTTATGCTCTTCGCGAAATTGTAGATGCCGCCTGAAGCCGGAGCCTCCGCGGCATACGCGACTCCCGCCTGACCGGGAGGATCATACACGGGCCATGCGGCAAGGTTGAGCAGCCCTTTAGCGTTCCTCTCGATGGTCAGCGTGCCCCTGTCGATATGTATCTCCTCAAAAACGAGCTGCCTCTCTTTCTCGAACTTTTCCCTGTCTATCGATACTGTGAATTTATCGGCCATGAAGATATTCTCTTCGAACTCCATCTTGTTCATTACCGTAAAACCCTGGAAGCTGACCATGCTTTTCTTTATGTCGAGCGCCACGCCCGTGAACTTTATCCGGGAGCCCAGCATATTGCTGACGGCCTCTTCGATAGCGCGCTTGCCGAATAATTGCATGTAGAGCGAAATAAAAGCGATGGTGACCGCGATGAGGATCACTGAGACGACGAAGATCTTTACAAGGTTTTTTGCGATGTTCATTATGGAATAGTATATCATGCCGTAACAATTTTGGTAACAATTTTGGCGGTAACAATTTTGGCTACTCTTGGCAAATGATAATTTTAGGTGTATAATATTACATGTTACAAGGAGAAAAAAGTGGCTGATAAGGTCAAGATCTTGGTCGTGGATGACGGCAAGGAAAATGTGGAGCTTTTAGTTACGCTGCTGACGGTATTTGGATTCGAGGCGTTGAAGGCATATAGCGGAAAAGACGCGATAGAGATAGCTGGTAAGGCGCGTCCGGCGATGGTGTTGCTGGATATAATGATGCCGGAGATGGATGGTATCCAGGTATGCGGCGCGTTAAGGAAAGACCCGGGTAATGCTCAAATGGCTATAGTTATGGTGACCGCTAAGGACAAAGACAGCGATATAGTCCGGGCCCTTGAAATGGGCGCGGACGATTATATAATGAAGCCGGTTTCTAAAAAAGACCTCATCGTCAAGGTGGATAACCTTCTGGCAAAAGCGAAGGCAGGGGAACTGCCGAGCCAGCTTTATTTAAAGGACGTTAGATCCGAACAGAAAAAGAAGGACGATAGATAGGGAGAGAGCGATGGCGATCAATATCGATATCCTTTTACGCACTCTGGTTATTAAAAAATCCTCCGATCTGCATTTTCAGGCGGGAAGTCCGCCGATATTCCGCGTTAACGGCGAACTATCATTCTCCGATCTCGGCATACTGGCTTCAAAGGATATAGAGAAGTATATGTATTCCATCATGACGGAAGGCCAGAGAAAGATATTTGAAGAGAGCCACCGGTTCGACTTTTCATATTCGGTGCCCGGCATAGCCCGTTTCAGGGTCAATGTATACAGGCAGCGCGGATGCGTTGGGGCGGTGATGAGATGCATCCCTTTCGAAGTGCCTACTATAGAAGACTTAGGCCTGCCGTCCATCGTAAAGGAACTGGCGGCAAAACCTAACGGGATGGTATTGATAACCGGGCCGACCGGAAGCGGCAAATCGACTACCCTGGCCGCTATAATAGGATATATCAACGCGAGTTTCAGGCGCCACGTCATAACGATAGAGGACCCTATCGAATTTGTCCACCAGAACAAGCTTTGCGAAATAAACCAAAGGGAGGTCGGGATAGACACGGAATCGTTCGCGTCCGCTCTCAGGGACGCTCTCAGGGAAGACCCCAACGTCATCCTCGTGGGAGAGATGAGGGACCTGGAGACTATATCCAACGCCATAACCGCGGCCGAGACAGGCCATCTGGTATTTGCCACCCTGCATACGAACGACGCCGCCCAGACGGTAGACAGGATAGTGGACGTCTTTCCGCCCCACCAGCAGCCGCAGGTGCGCATGCAGTTATCCACATGTTTGAGGGCGGTAATTGCCCAGACATTGCTGCGCCGGAAGGACGGGGCCGGCAGGATAGCTGCTTTTGAAATAATGCTGGCCAACCCCGCCGTAAAGAACCTTATTAAGGAAGGAAAGACCTCCCAACTGTATTCAACCATCCAGACAGCGCGCCAGGAGGGCATGCAGCTTCTCGACCAGTCGCTCGAAAACCTGTGCAAGAACGGATTGGTGACCGTCGAAGAGGCGAGTACCAAGGTTAACGACCATAAGGCGTTTGAGCGGGCGATTAATTCCTAACAAAAGCTAGATGACCAAAAAAACTTGATTTTTTTACAACTTGAAGGTATACTTTTACAATTATAAGTAAACCTTGAAGGGGGTGAGCAAGCAGATGAAGAAGACCTTTATCGCATTATTAGCGTTGATCAGCCTGTGCGCGGTATGTTACGCACAGGATGATACTCTTAAAGCCACCGAACCGGTTGGCGTAGTGATCGAGGCAGGCGGCGTATTTGTGGGGACCGTGGTAGGCGCCACTGAAGAGGCTGTCACCGGCGAGAAGAAACTCACCGTTAAGAGCGATACCGGCGAGACGAGGATATTCCCGTTCACCGAGACCGTGAAGATAGTGGATGATACGGTCAACGCTGTTACTTTCAACCAACTCAAAGAAGGTCAGAAGGTAGTGGTTGAATATCTGAAGGAAGGCAATACCGAGAAGGCAAAGTCGGTAACAGTTACAGAATAGGACTTTGAAGAGGTAGTTTGGAAATGGCAGGCTATATTTTTTAGCCTGCCATTTTTTTGGCGCGCGCTGTGATATTTCTTGATATATTGGGATAAAATACCTATAATGAATCAAAAAAAGGCGGGCATTTGAATATAGCGTATCTTGCTGTCAAACTATTGGCGTTCAAGGCAATGGCGTTTGAACGGTCTACAAAAGACCCTGTGCGCGCCCAGAAAAAAATTCTTCTGGAGTTCCTCAAGCGCAACCGCAACACAGAATATGGACGGCGTTACGACTTTTCCAGTATAAGATCCATTGCGGATTACCAGAATACGGTTCCCGTGAACGACTTCGAGACCTTTCTTCCTTACCTTGAAAAGATGGAGAAAGGGGAGGATCGTGTCCTGACCGTGGATAAGCCGATATTCTTCGGCGCCACCAGCGGCACTACCAGCCGCAAAAAGCTTATCCCCGTGACCGGCTATTCGCGGGAGAAGAAGGCCGAGGTTTCGACCCTGTGGTCATATTATATCTCAAGGGATCATCCGCGCGTCCTGGACGGCAAGGTGCTGGCCGTCATAAGCCCCGAGATAGAAGGATATACGGGATCGGGCCTGCCTTACGGAGCAGAGAGCGGGTTCGGTTACAGGAACCTGCCAATCGCCGTTAAGAGCCTCTACGCGTTGCCGCACCAGGTTTTTGAGATAAAAGATTACGACGCGAGATATTACTGCATACTCAGGATCGGCATAGAGCAGAATATAACGACTGTAGCAACGTTGAACCCGAGCACATTAGTATTACTGTGCAAAAAAATAGAGATATGGAAAGATAAGATAATAGACGATATCGAACGCGGTTCTTTAAATAAAGAATTCGATATTTCCGAGAATATAAGACGTGAGATAGAAGCGGCGTTCAGGCCGAACCCGGCGCGCGCAGCGGTCCTGAAAGATATTCTGAAGGAGAGAGGGGCCCTATTGCCGAAATATTTCTGGCCGGGCCTGGAGCTCATAGAGTGCTGGAAAGGCGGGACGGTCAAGATATACCTTAAGGAGCTGCCTCAGTATTTTGGGGACGTCCCTATAAGGGATTTCGGCTGCCTTTCCACGGAAGCCCGTAGTTCCATACCGATGAGCGATGAAGGGGCAGGAGGCGTCCTTGCCATAAACGCGAATTTTTATGAATTTATACCCAGGGAAGATATGTCAAAGAAGGACAAGCGCGTCTTTCTTTGCGACGAACTGGAAAAGGGCAAA
>JAQUSE010000095.1 GCA_028715235.1 Candidatus Omnitrophota bacterium
TTTAAGCCCATTATGAAAAATTTGAAAAAGTCCCGACAGCAAGATGCTCAAAAGAGCAATCCCAATCATGATTTCTAAGAGTGTCAAGCTGCGTTTTACCCCGCAGGGGCCTGCAGCACCCCATTTTCTTTCCGCTTTACCGACGGATTGTGCTGGGTCCCGTTCCAATAGACATACCCCACGCCCCCGCCCAGGAATATCCTGGTGCCGACGCCTATCGTCCTGTAATACGGGTCTTTCAAGAGCGGAGAGAGCTGCCCGGCCGAGCAATAATTGGCGTTCCCGATGTTGGGCCGGAGCATTCCCATATAGGTGTAGATAGACTTCTTGTCGGAGAGGTTTACTGCCACATTATAATTCTGGTAGCAGTTCCTCGGGTTCAACAGCACGGCCTCATTCATATCTTTTATATTTACATAGGTCTTGATATATTTACGCGGGTAACAGTCCGTCCCGTAAGCGCGAGCCTCCAGCACCACGTCCTTGCCGCCGGCCAGTTCTTCTATGACATGCGCGCCGCCGTATTTAAATTCGCCGGGGAATACCTTGTTCCTGGGGTCGTCGTCGGGCATGGCCGTTGCGCCCAGATAGATATCGACCGCCGCGAAACCCGTATACGCGGGGACATTGTTGAGCGTGACCTGGCCGCCGCCTAATTTTATCTTCGGCTTCGAGTGGCCCAGGTTAAGATATATGCCGCTTGAGCACATCGGGCCGAAGGTGCCGGTCGTTACTACGTCGACCTCCCTCGCGGCCTCTTTAAGCCCCTTCTTCTCGACGAGGTCTATGACCTCCTCGGCGGTCACGACGACTACGCCGCCGCTTCTTATCTTTTCATTTATCTCTTTTATCGTCTTCGCCATCTGCTGCCTCCCTTTTTATATCGTATAATCAAATTCCGGCAAAATGCCCAGCGACTTCTCTTTGTGTCTCATCACCAACTCCTCAAACGTCAATGTATCGATCACTATCGATATCGCATTTTTAACGTCTTTCCAGACGTTGCGGAATATACAGCTAGCGACGTCTTTGCAGCCCTTATAACCATCACGCTCTATGCACGCTATCGGCCCTATCGGCCCTTCGATGAACCTTATCACTTCACCGACCGTTATCTCTTTGGGCTCTTTAGCCAGCATGAATCCGCCGTTTACGCCGCGTTTGGACTTCACAAAACCGCCCTTCCTTAATATAAGAAGTATCTGCTCCAGGAACTTCGTAGGCATGTCGCCGAGCCGCGCGATCTCGCTTATGGCCATGACCCCGTTGCCGCTTTCGTCGTACCTTAACGCCAGTTGGAACAGGGCCTTTAACGCGTAATCGCCTTTATATGTTATCTTCACCCCGCCCATCCTTCCTAATCCCCTAACCCATCATAAGATGGGCGGGGTTCACCCTAAAAACTCCTGAAATAGCCATGTAGAGAGATACCGCTCGCCGGTGTCCGGCAACAGGACCACTATCGTCTTGCCGGCGGATTCTTTTCGTTTCGCCGCCTCGAGCGCCGCCCACATAGCCGCGCCGCTCGAGATGCCCGCGAGTATCCCTTCTTCCCTGGCAAGCCTCCTGGCGATCTCGCCGGAGTCTTCATTGCTTACCTTAATTACTTCATCCAATATCTTTTGGTTCAATACTTTTGGGACAAATCCCGCGCCGATGCCCTGTATCTTATGCGCGCCCGGTTTACCGCCCGATAAAACCGGCGAATCGGCAGGCTCCACTCCAAGCACTTTCAGGCCCGGCTTCCTGCTCTTCAGCGCCTCGCCCACGCCGGTTATCGTGCCGCCGGTGCCTATGCCGGCAATAAATACATCGACCGCCCCGTCCGTATCCTTCCATATCTCTTCAGCGGTCGTCTTGCGGTGTATCTCGGGGTTCGCCGGGTTATTGAACTGCTGCGGCATAAAACTGTCCGGCGTCTTCTTTGCCAGCTCTTCGGCCCTGTCCACGGCCCCTTTCATGCCTTTTGCGCCGTCGGTTAGTACGATCTCGGCGCCGAGTATCTTCAATAACTGCCTGCGCTCCACGCTCATAGTGTCCGGCATCGTCAGGACCAGTTTGTACCCTTTTGCGGCGGCCGCGAACGCCAGGGCAATGCCTGTATTGCCGCTCGTCGGCTCTATTATCACGGAATTCTTTTTTAACAGCTCCTTCTTCTCAGCGTCTTCTATCATAGCGATGCCGATCCTGTCCTTTACGCTCGACAGCGGATTGAAAAATTCTAGTTTGGCCAGGATGGTCGCACTCGATCCTTGGTTCAGTTTGTTTATCCTTACCAATGGCGTATTACCTACGGTTTTCGTAATGTCCGAGAATATCCGAGCCACAATACACCCCCGATTTCAAAAGGCTATAAATATGATTGACTTAGTAGTGATTATACACTAAAAAAAGAATTTGTCAAGTCTATTTTATAAAATTTTTAATATTTAATCGCGCAGTCTTTTTACCAGATCCATAGCTACTTTTTTCCCGGAGAGGAGCATCCCCCCGAATATCGGCCCCATCCTAGGCCCGCCGAAGACGGCGTTTGCGCACATCCCGCAGACATACAGGCCGGGCGCGGCCTCTTTCGAGTTCTTCACTATCGTATCTTCGGCAACCTCGGCCCACATGGACCCCTCACCTACCACCTTGCCCGTCCTCGTCTTAAGCGTTATCCCCGATTTCCTCTCCGCCAGGCGCGCCAGCTCAGCCGCGTGGCCGGTGGCATCGACTACGAATCTGGCGGACATGGTAATAGGATCGACGTGAAGCTTCGCCATCTCCACAGCTGTCCAATTAAGGACCAGCCCCCGCACGCTCTTATTTCTTACCATAAGGTCCTCGGCGCTTATCAGGTTCAGTATTGTCACTCCGGCCTTAACCGCCTTTGAGCAGATCGTCGAAACGGCTTCGATTGAATCGGCCATATAGTAGTCATCTTCGTACCTCCTCGTCCTTACATCAAGCTCGTCGAGGATGGCCTTTGCTTTCTTCTGTACCACTATCTCGTTAAACATTATTCCGCCGCCCCACATCCCGCCGCCCACGGAGAGCTTTCTCTCAAAGATCACCGTCTTTACGCCCTTTCGGGCCAGGTAATAGCCGCAAGCCATCCCCGCAGGCCCTGCCCCTACGATAGCTACGTCCACATCCAGGCAATTGATAAGCTTATCATAGTATGTCTTGATTATGGCCTGCGATATCTTTATCTCGTCTAGTTTCATAGTGTCCCTTTCGGTTATTTTTTAAGGTACTCTTCGAATTTCGCCCAGAACGGGTCTATCTTCGGATGGCTCAACATCTTCTTCTCGCCGCTAATAATAGTATGGATGCCTTCTTTCGCGGGAACGGCAACGCCCGCGACGCTGGCGGCGATCCCTTCCTTCTTAAGCGCGCTTACGACGTCGCGGGCTTTATCGGCCCGGACGCTCGCGAGAAGCGTCCCCTCGCTTATCGCGACATACGGGTCAATCCCGAAACAATCGCACGTCTTTCTTACCTCTTCCTGCAGGATCATCTTATCCACATATATATCCAACCCGACCGAACTGTGCGCCGCCATCTCGTAAAGCCCGCCGAATACGCCGCATTCGGTCGCGTCATGCATCGCAGTGACCCCTTTTACGGACGACGCGACGAGCGCGTCCTTAACGGTCGACATCTGATAATAGACGTCCTGAGCCCTTTTGACAAACGCGCTTCCGTACTTCTCCTCCAGGAATTTCGGGAAATACGCGGCCATGAGGCCTGTCGTCTCTATCGCCGGCCCTTTCGAGACTACAATGGCATCCCCGACGTTTATCTTAGGTATAATAAGCTCATCCTTACTGCCGACGCCTATCATCGTAGCGCCGCCGACCATCGGATAGTTACAGCCCGCGTAACGCGCTGTGTGGCCTGTTATAACAGTAATGCCGAGTTCCTTGCAAACGCCATCCACCGCGCCCCACATCCTTACGAGCTCGTCCTCTTTCATGCCGGGAGGCAGGTTGAGGTCCACTGCCAGGTACCTCGGCTTTATCCCGCTAACCGCGACGTCGCTCGCGAGTATATGGACGGCAAACCATGCCGCCTTCTCCATCCCGAGTTCACTGGCAATATAGAACGGGTCTGTCGACATCACCATCACCCTGTCGCCAAGATCGACGACGCCGAAGTCGACGCCGTGCTGCGGTTCGACCAGGACCGACTTATCTTTCGCGCCTAATTTTGGGTAAATGTATTTGTTAAAAAATTCCGGGTGTATCTTTCCCAGTTCTGGTAATTTTTCCATATCAGATCCTTAAAGCCTCCACTTCACTCTTATCTGCAGGCTTTACGGTCAACGTAACACGGTCAGATGAGCCTGCCTTCCAGTGATCTATCTTCAACGTCTCCTCGCCGCGGAATTTTGTGTGATAGGCGGCGATCGCCGCCGCGCGATTGATAACGTCTTCGCTGTGGTTCCCTCTTAACATGGATAGCGGCCCCTGGCGGTCTTTGAGCTTGAATATGATATCCTCGGGACTCGCCATCGACAGCAGCTCTTCATTGTCCTTCTCGTCCCGCCCTACGACGAGTTTCGCGGCCTCTGTCAACCGGAAATGCCTCCCCGCCTTAAGGAGCCTCAGGTCGTTCACATCGAGCGCGCCGTGTTTTTCCAGGTCCTTTACCCGCCTGGCGAACCCCGGATCCGTCAATAGGCACCCGCCCGCAGGATTAGGATATTCTTTTATGCCGAATTTTTCCGCAAGCTCCATCTGCCGGGTCCTGCCGCGGCCGGACATATCGAGCAGCTCTTCTCTATTAATAATGCCTTCCGTCTCGGGCAGCGTCGGGTTCAGGAGTTTCGCCGAGAGCGGCCGCAATAGTATCTCTTTAACTTCTGCCTGTTTCGAGATTAGATAGAGCATGTCCTTTCTCTGGGACATCGGCCGCTGGCCTACGACCTCTCCGGTCACCAGAAATGAAGCGCCGACCTTCTTCATATATTCTTTGGCCTTCTTTAACATGAATATCTTGCAATCGATACAAGGATTTACGTTCGAGCCGTAGCCGAATTTCGGGTGCTTAAATGTCTCTAGATATTCGTCGGTGATATCTATGAGCTCGAACGGGACCTTCAGCATCCTCGCCGCTTTCGCCGCGGAGCCTTCGCCTCCTCTGGCATTGCATGCGGCAAAGTCTATATAATAATTGACGGCGAATACCTCTATGCCCTGTTCCTGCATGAGCTTAACGGAAAGTATGCTGTCGAGTCCTCCGGATAATAACGCCACTGCTTTCTTGTTCATATCTTTATCTTCTCTCGATATACCGCTGTTATTTTACCACAATCTGACCTATTCCGGTACGGTCTTCCTTGTTGTTCTTATCGTAGACGGAGAGTTGGTAATAGATTCGTTCATTCGTTAATTCGTTGGTTCGTTGGTTCGTTAATTCGTTTAGAGGTAGGGTATATATAGAGGGGATGGGGTTGGGGAGGTCTATTGTTTTGATAAGGTTATAGTCTTTATCGTAGAGCTTTATGTTTGATCTGGCGATGAAAGGGTGATAATTACAGGTTATCGTGAATTCTATCAGTTCGTTTGTTGCGTTATTTGCGTTTGTTGGGTTTGTTGCGTTTGTTGCGTTTGTTGGGTTTGTGGCGTTGGTTGGGTTGTCTTGGATGCCGTTGGCGTTTACGTCGTTGAAGACTTTACCTATGAGGGCCTTGCCCTGGTCGAACTGGGGGCCCTGTTTGATGGATGAGCCGCCGATGCTGTAGATGAGAGCGCGGTTGTTGCGTTCATCGTCAACATATAGTCTTCTACCGTCAGAAATAGCTACACGCGGGTAATTCAATGTATCTGCCTTCGGCCCTCCGCCCTGGTTGACAGAATTCGAAGTAAAATTCGGCTGCCCTATAACGAGAACCGCATAGGCATTATTTCCAGTCGGGATTGAATTAAAAACAAGGATCCGGTGATTATCCTCTGCGATAAACAGTCTTTTGCCATTTGTGGTAACGCCTTTAGGGCCTTTTAAGGTATTCGGCCCGGGGTCGCCCCCCTGATTATAAGAGCCGGATGTAAAATCAGGCTGGCCTATGACAATATCCGCGGAGGCGTTGTTCATGGTCGGAATAGAGTTATAAATGAGAACGCGGTGATTTTGCCCGTCACTTAAAAATAATCTTTTGCCATCCGAGCAGCCCATCACCACAAGCCCTACGGTATTGTCCGCGGGCCCTCCTCCCTGGTCAACAGCGCTGGAGGTAAAATCAGGTTGGCCGATAACAGTATCAGCGGAAGAATCGTTCGTGCTGGGGATTGAATTGAAAAACAAAATACGGTGATTGCTTGCATCTGCTATGTAAAGCTTAGCGCCATCGCAAAAAATCTTGTAATTGTGA
>JAQUSE010000096.1 GCA_028715235.1 Candidatus Omnitrophota bacterium
CACGACTACCTTGACCACATTTGAATTCGTAAGCTCTGAATCATCCTCCACTTTCTTTATCACGGTTGCCATCTGGGCGTTCTTCTCTTCGCCGAGGGCGATCACGAGGTTGTCTATTATTATAGGTTTGATCAGGGGCTCATCCCCCTGGATATTCACGGCGATCTCTACGTCAAGAGGATTCACCACCTCGGCAAGACGGTCGGTCCCGGAAGGCTGGTCCGGGGAGGTGTAGATGGCCTTGCCTCCGAATCCCTGGACGACCTTCAATATCCGCTCGTCATCGCATGCGACGACAAGGTCGTCCAATGTCTTAGCCTTTTTGGCGTTCTCCCACACGTGCTGAATAACGGGCTTGCCCAGCAGGTTCGCCAGTACTTTTCCCTCGAATCTCGTCGCGCCCCAACGGGCCGGTATAACTCCTATCGCTTTCACTTTTCCAGCTCCCTCTTAATTCGTTCTATAAGCTCACCCGGCGTAACGACAGCTATGCCGACCTTCCCTACGACTATCCCCGCGGCGCAGTTCGCCACATGCGCCGATTGCACAGGATCGAGTCCGGACGCAAGAGACAGGGTATAGCTCGCTATGACGGTATCGCCCGCGCCGGATACATCGAAGACTTCCTGCGCGACTGTTGCTATCTGCTTCATCGGTTTCGCTTTCTGGAATACCGCCATCCCGTTCTCACCCAGTGTTATAAGGGCGATCCCGCATTTAAGTTTTGACAGTAATTTCCTGCCGGCGCTCACCAGGCTCTTATCGTCCTTGATCTCGAACCCTACGGCTTTAGACGCTTCGTGGTTATTAGGAGTGATCAAGGTCACGCCTTTATAGAATTTAAAGTTCTCCTCTTTCGGGTCGACCGCGATTATCTTCTTGTATTTTTTTGCCAGAGGAATGACTTTGCTTAGCAACTTAGGCGTTATGACCCCTTTGCCGTAATCCTCAATGATCACGGCGTCGACCGACCTGATGACATTCCCTATGCGGCGGATCATCTTCTGGACGATCTCCTCGCTTATGGACTCCGCCCTCTCTTTGTCGATCCGGACGACCTGCTGGTGCTGGGCAACGACCCTCGTCTTCAATATCGTCGGCCTGGATTCGTCCTTAAATATTCCCGTAGTATCTATACCATCCTGTGAAAGAACGCCTTTCAGCACGGCTCCCCGGTCGTCGTCTCCCACTACGCCTATGAGCGATACATTCGCGCCCAACGACCTGAGATTGTTAGCGACATTCGACGCGCCGCCGGGCATGTAACTCTCTTTTTTGACCCATACCACCGGGACGGGCGCCTCGGGAGAGATACGGCTGACGTCGCCCCACAGGAATTCGTCCAGGATGAGGTCTCCGATCACAAGGACCTTCACCTTCTTGAATCCCGTTATCGTTTTTTTAATGCCGGCTATGCCTAAAGATCTCATATCTTCTCGATTATGGAACGGTATAAAAGCGGCATCATTATCTCGTGATGGCCGATCATGTTATATGCCTTACCGCCCGTGGACGTCGGCCTCGAAAGGATGTTCTGATGCGGCCTGTACTGGTTTATCATGTCAAAATTGGCGGTAGTGAATACCCTGGCCTTGTAGCCCAGGTTCCTGGCGACGGTCAATGCCTTTAGGAAGACCTCGGGCAGTATTACCGCCGAACCGAAATTTATCGCCACGCCTTCGTCGAGCCTGGAGACGCTGTATATGAAATTTTTAAAATCGAGCAGCGACCCTTCTCCTATGGCTTCTCCGTTAGCGGACGGATGTTGATGTATTATGTCGGTCCCTATGGCAACGTGCACTGTAACGGGCGCGTCCATGGCATGACCTGTCGCGAGAATACTCAGATCCCTGTGAGGCAGCTTCGAACTGACTATGCTGCCGCCCACAGACTCTCCTATTCCCATGCCCTTAGAGAAACCCGAGTTTATAGCGTCGTTTATGAAACTGGCCGTCTCTTTGGCCATCCCGAAAGAACCGTCGACTATCCCCTCGCCCACATCTTCGCTCGTCCTTCCTATCATGGCTATTTCCGTGTCGTGGATTATTCCCGCGCCGTTCAACGCGACGGCCTTAACGACCCCTCTCTTCATAAGGTCTATGACGAGCGGCGAGAGCCCGCATTTTATCACATGCGCGCCCATCATCAATATGACCATCTTATCTTTTTTATACGCCTCGACTATAGCGTCAGTAAGCGCTCTCAGATTCCGGCTCGCGAGGATGTCCGGCAGGCCGTCGTAAAAGTCCTTGAAACCGGAACCCTTCTTCGTGACCTTGGCGAAATCCTTTATCGCTACTTTGCACTTCCGCGCGTCAAGGGATATCGTCTTTATTTTGGTCAGGTCGACCTTTTCTCTTTTCATGAATATGTCCTTATTATATATAAAACGTTATAAGTTTATCACGACAGGAGCATATCGTCAAATATTAATATCACGGGCCTCGGGCCTCTCACAGGCCGCCTATTTCCCAGTCCTTGCTCTTGAACCTTTTCAGCTCCCCTTTGATGCCTATTTCCACGACCTCGGTTATCCTGACCTCAAAGATGACGAAGTTCTCGGTAATGACGACTTCGAAGCTCTCGTGCTTCGACGTACCGCGCACGTCATCTATAATGTGCTTGGCGGTAAGGCGGATCTCCTTGTCGAGCATCTCCTTGCGCATCTTCTTATATTTCGGCCCCTTCTCTATTATCTTTACCGTGCCGTTCAGCTGATAACCTTTAAGCGTGCTGGGATCGATGAGCGACATCGACGCCCTCGGATTGATCTTCAGGTTCCGCCATGTGGTGCTTATCGTATAATCCACAAGATACATGAATTCATTATCCGTCTTCAATAGGAATTTGGGCGCCGCGTTAGGCCGCCCTTTAAAGTCGCACGTGGCGATACTTATGAACTCCCTCGTCTCCAGCAATTTTATCAGCTCTTTTGAAAGCATCTCTGTCTCCCGGATATCAGGTCGCAATAATAAAACCTGTTATCCCTTAATATGGTCTCGCCTGTTTTGAATTCAATTTTTTTCCCGAATATCGGGCCGTCGAAAGCGAATGAATGGAATTCGCCGTTCTCGCCGCATGGGTCTACATTCGCCGGCAGCGAGTTTAGCAGCTCTTCGTCGAAGACCCTGCCGGCGAACGAGCCGTCAAGCGCCTTCGAGTCCACGCATGTCAACACGCTCCGGAATCCGGAGCGGATGAAATCACGCGCTAACTTTGCTGTATCACGCTTCCATAAAGGAAAGACGCCTTTCAGCCCCACGCTCGCCAGTTTGTTTTCGCGATAGATCCTTAGGTCTTCCAAGAATATGTCGCCGAATATCACTGATGTCACGCCGGTAGCCGCATATCTCGTCAGGACTTCGGCCATCGCCTCTTCATACTTAGCGTTATCGCAGTCCTTGCGGATCAGCACCTTCTCAAGCGGCAGGCCTATCGAAGCGGCCTGTTCTTCGAGGAGGGATTCGCGGACGCCGTGCATGCTTATTCTGCCATAATCTTCAGTGATCGTCGTCAGAAGCGCCACGACATCGTATTCGCGCTGCTTCCTTATTTCATAGAGGGCCATCGCGCTATCCTTCCCGCCCGACCATGCCATTATCGCCTTTTCCATTACACCTCCGTCTAAACCTAAGCCTCGTTATTCGAGCACTGAAAATATTCCCCCTGCAGTGTAACTATTGGGTCGGTCTTTGTTCAGTCGAAAAACGGGAGCCTGCGGCAACTCGGCCGGCGTCCCGCCTTCGGCGGGACGATGATCCGGCCTCGAACAGCCTTGGCTCTTTTAATATGCAAAAATGCGTATATATAACCGTTTTTCTCCATCACAAAGACCTAATATTTTCAATGTGCTCATCATAACTTCGGCTTAGGTTTTCGAATCCGCCCCCTTTGGTGCTGACACACTACCTTTCATACATGATGCCAATACCAGCTAGATCTCAATATGATGTTAATAACTTAATCTCATCGTAGCTGATGCTTAAACGTCAGTTACTTACTTGTTTTCCTCTAATTTTATTACTAGTTCTAAAATTTGGGCTACGCTTAGACAAACAATGCCTATGACTTGAAATACAGCAAATACTGGATACCATCTATTCCTGCTATCCAAAATCGTTTTTCGCGAAATCTCTTTTTCTTTTTTTATTTTTTTCAATCTTTCTAACTTTGAGTTAAATACTTCGAAAGCATTTCTTCTTTCTTCCATCAATTCATCTGTTGACCATTTTTCTAACTGCTCATCTTTATAATGTCCTGTTGCTAAAATTTTTAATGTTATTTTTAATGTTTGCCGTAATTGAGCAACATAGTAATCATCATTAAAAAGTTTTACACCCAAATTATTTACAGCTGCTTGTATATCCAGATTTTGATAATTTAATAATACAGTAAATTGTAAGTCTATCTCCTTTTGTTTTGCCTGAATATCCTCGTCAAGTTGCGCTATTGCAGCATTTTGAGAGTAGAACCAAGCAGTAAAACCTACTGTTGCGGCAAATATTAATACTGCCCCAATTACATTTAAACGAATTATTGTCCTAAATGCTTTTCTAACTTTTGCGGTTACCATACGATCATTTTTTCTCATTATGTCTAACCTTGTCTCAAGGGACGATTACAAATTTACGATTAGGCCTGTCCCTTATTTCAAAAAGCTCATTTCACTCTATTTAATCACCCACCGGTTTCACTCTGTTAGTGAACCAGTTATGACTTCTGCCGATGAAAGTTCCTCGGAGAAAATTTTTCGCTACTCAGGTGGCAGTGCTTTCGGGCGCTAGCCGAAGCTACTTATAGCCTGCCCCCTTAGTAAAATTTCTTCGCTCTCCTATGGCGACGACGGCAACCGGCCACGTGGGTTGAGCCGTAAATTTTGATAACGTCTCATTAATACCCAAAGCACTTTGGCGCCATAGTTATCATAAGGACAAAGAAACCAAATTAACTAAATAAAACAAAAATACCCTTGATATCAAAATTAGGCGAAGCCCACTGGCCGGTTAGCCGAATCGTCGCAAGGGCCAAGCGAAAAATTATACGTTAAATCTTATATTTATTATATCCCCATCCTCGACGATGTAATCTTTGCCCTTGAGATAGAGTTTGCCTTCGGCCTTGAGTTTATCCTCGCTGCCTGCGGCCATGAGATCGGCGTATTTGATGACCTCGGCCCTGATAAAACCTTTCTGGAGGTCCGAATGTATCGCTCCCGCGGCTTCGGGCGCGGTCGAGCGAGCCCTTACAGTCCACTGCCTCACCTCATCCTGCCCGACGGTAAAGAACGATATCAGGTCGAGCGCCCTGATAAGGGACCGAGTGAGGACATTGATCGCCGGCTCTTCGACGCCGAGCGCCGACAGAAACTCTTTCCTTTCCGCCTCGGTCTCCAGCTCGGCGATCTCTTTCTCGGTCTTTGCCGAGACCTGCATTATCTCTATCTTGAGCGCTTTATATACACCCTTTAATTTCTCGACAAGGGAATTATCTTTCAGGTCTGCCTCGGAGACATTCAGGACTATTATCATCTCTTTACGCGTTATAAAAGGATAGCTCGACGTCGCTTTCTCATCGTCCTGCGAGAACTCGAGCAGCCTCAGGGGCAGCTCTTTATCGAGATGCTCTTTCAGCCTAACGAGCATCTCGCTCTCTTTTATCGCTGCCTCTTCCTTAGTCTGCTTTATCGTCTTCTCCAGCCGCTCGAGCCGCTTCTCTACGAATATCAGGTCATGCAGAAGCAGCTCAGAGTTGATGGCGTCTATGTCGCGTTTCGGGTCGACTGAACCGCTCACATGATAGATCGACTCATCCTGGAACGCCCTTACGACGTGGCAGATGGCGTCGAGCTCGTTTATATCCGTAAATATATCGCCTTTGGAGATCGAATCCTTCTCTATCTTCGGAAGCGTCTCGACGTCTATCCTTGCCCTGACCTCTTTTTTAGGCTTATAGATGGAGACGAGCTTGTCAAAACGGCCGTCGCGTATCTGTGCGACGCCCTTTATCGGCTTGTTCGACGCGACCTCGTTCTCCGTGGGCTTGTGAGTTGTGAGTATCTCAAAGAGCGTCTTCTTGCCGACCTGCGGCAACCCTATTATGCCTATCTTCACCCTGCACCTTCTTTCTCTTTGATATCGATTTTTCTGTTTAATCTTAAAGAACCGGTTAATAAAATACTATTCGCATAAATAATATAGGAAGGTGCAGGGTTCATCTTATCTCATCCCTTTCGCAAGCTCCATGAACGCCGCTATCACGATAAAAACGAGCAGCATCCACAGGATCACTCTGGCTATTTTTTTGATCATCGCTTCCTCAGTAATTTTTAACACGTT
>JAQUSE010000097.1 GCA_028715235.1 Candidatus Omnitrophota bacterium
TTATTATACGCCTCGCGTCATTCGGGTGGATCCCGGCCGCGGCCTCAGGGTCGATCTTCGACAACTTTTTATGCAATCTCCCGCTGCCGTGCGCGGCGATGAACCTTTGCATCGAGCTCCTGAACTTGACGTCCGCCGGAGGGGACGGGAAGAGCCCGTCTATCAGAGCCCTGACATACAATCCGCTGCCGCCTACTATCACAGGGATTTTCTTGCGTTTCAGGATGGAGGCGGCTTTAGCGGAGGCGGCCTTGCAAAAAGACGCGACGCTGTACTCTTTCCCCGGATCAATAACACCTACGAGGTGGTGTTTCACCCCGCCTTTTTCGGAAGGTCCCGGGGACTGGCTCAATATCCGCATCCCTTTATAGACCTGCATCGAATCGGCGGAGATCACTTCGCCTTTGATGCGCCCGGCAAGCTTTACCGATAGGGCAGTCTTGCCTATTGCCGTCGGGCCGACTATGAATAGGAGGACGCCCCGGCCCATCATCTTTATTGGCATGTATTGTAGTCGCAGATACTCGTATTGTAACCGTTTCTCTTCAATTTGGACGCCGCGGAAGCGGCCTCGTCCTTTGAGGAATATCCTCCGACCTTTACCCTGTAAAGACCGTCGCCGGAACCGGAATAAGCCTCGACGCGCGCGTCATAGCCCTGGTCGGAAAGTTTCTGTCTGAACTTTTCGGCGTTCCGCTTATTCTTGAAGGAACCTGTCTGGATTGAAAAACGCCGAGCGCTTCCGGCGGGCTGATATTCCGCTCTTTTAACCACGGAGGCGGCCGGAGCAGCGCCTCTCGTCTCAAAGCCTAGCGGCGACAACCTCCCGGCCTTATTGTAATACTCGTCTGCCTTATCGCCGGAGCCGGCCTTCCTGTAACAATCCGCGATCCTGTAATAGATGACGGATATATTCTTATCGTCGGGAAATTTATTTACAGCGTCATTGTAAGAGACCAGGGCCTTGTCGGTCCTGCCTTCGAGAAAGTATGAATCGCCTATGCCCGTATAAGCGTCGAGCAGCCTGCCGCTCCGGCGGTATTTGGATATTATACGCTCGAAACTCTGCCGCGCGTCGTTGAACCGGGAAAGCTTAAGCTCGCTTAAGCCCTTTATATAATATACCTCGTCCCTTTTCCTGCTTCTGGCATCGATGAGGGAATCGGCCTCCCGGACGGCATCATCATACTTTTCCTCGAGTAATAACCTTTGAGCGCGGGCTATATCGGCTTCGGCGTAGGAAAAGCAAAAGAAAAAAGTTAAAAGGAAAAAGCTAAATATAAAAGTTAAAAGTATGGTGATCTTAAATTTATGCATCCTTACACTCTCCTCCCTTTAAGCGCATGCGGCGTGGCGGATCCTATTTTTACATTAACGAGGCTGCCTATGCAGTCTTTATCGCCGTCAAAGAGCGTTATCCTGTTCGTCCTCGTCCTGCCCGTGATCAACGACTTTTCTTTCGCGTGAAAAGTGTCGCTCAGCGCCTCTACAGTCGCGCCCACCAGGCTCTTGTTATATTCTTCCGATATCTTACACTGCAGATCAAGTATCTTCTGAAGCCTCCGCTGCTTCACATCAGCAGGGACATCGTCTTTTAACCGCGCCGACTTTGCGGGCGGGCGCGGCGAATATTTGAACATGAACGCGCTCTCGAACCGCACCGTCTCCATCATCTCTACCGTCTTTTTAAAATCGGCTTCGCGCTCAGACGGAAATCCGACTATCACATCGGTCGTAATAGAGCCGCCGTGTACGATCTTACGGTAGGACTCGGACAATTTTAAGTAATGCGCAGCATTATACCCCCGGTTCATCAGCTTTAATATCCTGTCCGACCCCGATTGCAGCGGCAAGTGCAGGTGTTCGCAGACCTTTTCCAGGTCTCTCATCGCCTCGAAGAGCTCCGTCGACGCGTCTTTCGGGTGGCTCGTCATAAATCGGATGCGTTCGATGCCTTTGATTTTATTAAGTGCCTCTAAAAGTCTAACAAAGTCATTGGCCCTATTCGAAGTCGTAAGTTTTAAGTTGTAAGTTTTAAGCTTAAAAGAATTAACATTCTGTCCCAACAGAGTTATTTCTTTAAATCCACGGGCAGCTAAGTCCTTTACCTCTTTTATTATATCCTTGGCGTCCCTGGAACGCTCGGCGCCCCGCACATACGGCACGATGCAATAAGAACAGAAATTATTACAGCCTTCACCTATGGACACAAACGCCTTAAAATCGCCCTCGCGATACTCCGGGAACTTCTCCGGTCTCAGTTCATTGATTTTGTCGGCCGCGATAATGGGGCACCGGTTCTTTACAACGTCCTTTATCAGCCTCGGCAGGTCAACCTCATTGCCCGGCCCGCATACCAGATCGACCAGAGGGATCTTTCGCAGGATGTTATCCTTGTGCTCCTGCGCCGTACAGCCCATCAGACCTATCACAATCTCCGGTTTTCTCTTCTTAAGCTTCTTCAGGTCGGAGATGTTGCTGAAGAGCCTGTCCTCGGCATGCTGCCTCACTGAGCATGAATTGAACAGGATGACATCCGCGTCCTCTGCGGAGCCGGCTCGCTTATATCCATCATCGAGCATCAGCCCCATAACGAACTCCGAATCGCGTATATTCATCTGGCAGCCGAAGGTGCGGATAAATACTTTTTTCATAATTTCCTATAAATAAACTAGTTACGAATATTCGACATATTTCAAAATTGCTATCGCAACCGTACGTATGTATACTTATTTATGGCGATACTTTATAACTCTTACCTTTTCGAGCGTAATCAACCCTTCTTGCACGGTTTCATCCAGAAATGGCAGCAACTTATTCAAATTTTCTTCAGTATCTACCAACTCGATGACTATCGGCAGGTCTTCCGAAAGCCGCAAAAGTTTAGCCGTATGCATACGACTATCCGCTCCAAAACCCATAATCCCTCGCGTCACTGTCGCACCCGCAAGATTAAGTTCTCTGGCTTTAATGACAATTTGTTCATAGAGCGCCTTGCTTTTGTATTGATCCGTTTCCCCGACAAATATACGTAGCAGCATGCCCTCTTCGGGTAATTTCATATCTCAATCCTCCAAGTTTATTCAGCCATAGTGTTGGCTAAGTGCCGCGAGTTCTACGAGCGGCCAAGTTTATTCAGCCATAGTGTTGGCTAAGTGCCGCGAGTTCTACGAGCGGCCAAGTTTATTCAGCCATAGTGTTGGCTAAGTGCCGAAGTCTCCGACTTCGGCCTTATCTCATGAAATTAAGCAACATTTTAGCTAACATATAACCGATATATACGAGAAATATCCCTAAGATATTGGACAAAACTATGTTGATAAGTGCGATACTCCTCTCGCCATCTCTAAACAGATTGAAATTCTCCAATGCAAAAGTGGAAAATGTGGTGAAACCACCTAAAATTCCTATAAAAATAAACATACGGATGTTAGAGGACACGGTCGTGGCTTCAAACATTCCCCATAAAAATCCTATGATGAACGAACCTGCTAAGTTGACAACCAATGTGCTAATGGGAAATATTCCATAAGAATATCTGTAATCTAGCCCTGATGCAATATATCTTAAAATGGAACCTATCGCTCCACCTATTCCGATAAGAATAATCTTTACCATTAAGCCACCCCTTGTATACTTACGTACGGTTCCCTTGCACTTAATTCTCGTAACTCATTATAAGCAAAGCATTAAACACAATTATAGACATCATCCAAAAAATGTATTATCAGTCTGTAGCAACGCAACCAACGGTCACCCGAAGGTCTTAATAAATACTTTTTTCATAATTTCCCGTAAATAAATGAGTTACAGAAATATCTTATATTTCAATTTTACTGCCGTAACCGTACGTATGTATACCACTTGTGTGTCTATTTTATATTTTGCTTAACGTATCGTTTTTTGATACGCGATTGGTCATCTTTAAAAGGGCCTTCGTGCATACCAAAAATCCTCACAATAGGTTCGACCGCCCGAGGATACTCATCTTTGGCCTTTTTATAATCCAAACTTAATTTCGCTAACCCAGGAGATAAAATATTACGTAGCTTCTCTTCTACCTTGGCTTTCTGATCTATATCTAACAATTCGAATTCAAAGCATGGGCGTGGATTACCGCCAGCGTCTTCTTCTAAAGAAATGGAAAATGAATTGATGCTATTGGCTAAAAGAAAGTCTGAGTACACTATGCTCTCTACATCTTCGGGGTATATGTTCGCGCCCATCACTGAAACAGTGCTGTCTTTCCTGCCATAAATAAATAGGAACGGCACGTACCAGCGGGGGTAGTTACACTTTTTCTCCAGTTCCAATATATCTATATTGTGCGATCTTAGCTTTTCTTTCATATCATCAAAAGTGATCATACCACCTTCGTCTCTTATGTTATATCTTATCCTGGGAGAAAGAGTCCAGGGCTTACTTATTGTAACTACTATCTCCCGGTCTATTATCTCTACAAAATGGTCTATCGGATTATATTGAAACAGCATAGGCAGCCTGTGATCATCTCCAAAAAGTGTTTTTCTCAAACCACCATCTTGAAGGCATAGTTTTCTGATCATAACAGTTAACGGGTTCTCTCCCCCGATGCCTATTTCCAGGTCTGACGCGCCATAGCCGGAATAAACGGTCTTTGCGTGCCTAAGCAAATAATCGCGCAAACCTTCGGACATCCCTTCTCCTCCAACAAGAGCGTGGATACCATATTTATTCCAGTTAAAACCCCTCTTCTCTCCTTCATCAAAAAGATATTTTAAAAATGGCGGATAGCCATTTAAAATATATGAATATTTATCACCGAAAAATTCAAGGGTGTGCAATATCTTATCTACATCAGGCCCTGTGGATTTCACCACTCCTAACGACTGAGCGGCTAAAGCCATGTTAAAACCTGTCGCCCAGGCACCCATGCTAAAAGTATTAAGAATGATATATTTTTTGTTGCCATAGCAATATCTTAAATATACGCCGATAAGATTTTTGACTATTTCGCGCTCTTTTCTGCTTCTCACCCAATTGTACGGAATACCGGTTGACCCGGAAGACTCATCAATGACCACGCCCTTATAAAGAAATTTCCCACTAAGGCACCTCTCCTCGGTACTATAAGCCAGAATATAGTTGGGTTTATCCGTTACCGGCAATGATCTAAAAATTTCGTTGGCATTCGAAGATTTACAAGACCATCCACTTTTATCTAAGAATTTTTTGTAAGCGGGAACATGCTTATAAGCTATGATAAATTCTTTAAACGCTCTGTAACAACAAGCCTGCGCACCAAACTTCTGAGGCGCGCGACCTGCAATAAAAGTAAAAATTGGATAACTCTTTAAAAGACCATCCTGGATAATATCCATAAATCTGATGAGCAGTATTGATAACCTATCTCGTAGCCTGATCCGCATTTTACACTTCTCCTATTTGAAAAAATAATACTTCCAGATAATAAAAGCTGTTATGCCGTGAGATATGGCAGAAGACCATATGTTACCAAAATACTTTAATAGGTATCCCCACACTATTCCGGCAAAAGCTATAAGTAATAAGAATATAATTCCAGCTTTAATGGGAAGGATAGCAAATATATAAAAGTGAATGGCGGAAAATAGAATAGCAGTGATCCAGATAGCTATATCTGCCGAAGTACGCCCGGATATTTTCTGCTGTATGAAACCTCTCCAAAAGAGTTCTTCGCCAAACCCAATTATAAAAAGGGAGAATATCAGATATAGGCACAGACCTGTGGTATTATCGCTTATAGTAAGTAACCGATAGCCCACCTCTTTTTGTAACGGAAAAGACATATTTGAAAATTGCATTTTATGCAGACTATTATAAATGTAACCCGTAATACCAAGGGACTTCAATATAATTCCGCCGGAAAATCCCAAAAGGCAGCCGGTTATTACTCCAATCAAAATCGAGGCTTTTATCTTGTCAGGCTTTACGCCGAGGGAGCTGATCGGTTTTCCCAAAAAACCGAGTTGCCATAACAGGGGTATAGAGAAAGTAAATATAAAAGAGCCGTATATTCCTTTAAAAAGAAGCAGAACAGGGATGATAATAGCCGCAAACGAAGTCAAAACACGCAGAGTTTGGTTTTTCACTTACGTTCGGTTCCCTTCTTAGCTGTTTTTATAACTCTATATAAATCAATGGATTAATTCCTATTATACAGCTCACCCAAGAATTGTAAAATCGGTTTGTAACAACGTGTCCATCTTGCATTCGGAGGTCTTTACGTACACACTTTTCTTA
>JAQUSE010000098.1 GCA_028715235.1 Candidatus Omnitrophota bacterium
AGGTACTCGAAAAGATCTGGGGCAGAGACCGTGACACCGGAGATCGAGCCGGTGTTATTCGTTGCGTTTTGCAGGGCTTGTATAAGCGTCGTATCGTCCACGCCGTTTGCCAGAAGATCAAATTCCAGTTCACGCAACCGCGCCTCTTTTTCCAGGCGCTCTTTTCTGCCGGTCACAGCCGCGATCCGCTGTTTTAAAAGTTTTATTGTTTCGCGTAACGCCGTGACCGCGTTAGGCCTTTTAATGCTCATCATGAATTCCCGGGCTTTTTTTACGTCGTCATCGGTATCCTTGCCTTCCACGACGATATCGGCAGCCTCTGCAATAAGGGTACCAAGGCTGTTTTGAATGACGTTTTTTTTGTCTGGCGCAGGACCGAGCATGATCTCGAAGCTGACCAAAGTGGTCTTTTGGGCGGGGGTAGCGGTTAGTACCGCGTCGTCATGCTTTTTTTGCTTATCCTTTTTCTCGTCGCTCAATTTCTTTATTGACTCTTCGAGGGCCTGCTGTTTTTTCTTCGATTCGGCGGTTCGTAAGGCTTCGTTGCACATCGATCGTGTCGTTTGACGGAGGCCGACGATGTTATGTAATGTCAGTATGAGCTCTGCGGAATTTGCGTGCGGAAGCGCGATGATGTGGGTAAGTTCGGCGTCCCCGTTGACTTCAGGTAGGGCTCGCAGTTTCGTTACCAGGTCTTTTAACGCGAGCGTTTGATCCGCTTCGGCTTCGGTAAGCGCTTTTTCGGCAGCTTTGAGCTGGTTATTTAGATCGGTATACTGTGTGCCGGTTTCCGCCTCGGTTATTTTAGTATCGAGCGCGGCTTTGTCTTTTGTTTTCGCCGCGATCTCATCGTCGAGTTTCTTGATCTCAGCCTCATATTGGCCTGTTTTTGCGCCATGACCACGAAATCGGCTTTGGACTGTACTAAGAGGGTAAGCCTTTTCTTTTCAAATCGCGCGATCCGGTAAGCAGACGCGAGGTTGGCATTGCGGGGATCCCGCTTTTGTGCCGTTGCCAGGTCTGCAAATGCCGTGTCCAGGTATTGTGATACAGCGCTCTGGCTTGCGCCGTCGCCTTTTGACATCTCGAACCGCGCCAGGCGAACGCTGCCACGTCCGCGTGAAATATAAAACTCCGCGTCAAGCTTGTCTTGTTTGCGTAATACGCGTTCTATATCCTGAAGGATAGAATCGCTCTCTTTTATTACGGCCTGGGGATCCCCGCCGTATTCGGAAACCTTATCTTTTTCCTGTAACGCTATTGCCCGGTCAAGTTCGTCGGCAAGCAGTTTATTGGCCTCCTCCAGCTCTTTCTGCGCCTTTTCAAAATCGCCTTTCTTTTCGTACAGCGCGGCGAGGGCGCGTTTTTTCTTGACCAGTTCCATCAGCGCATCAAACGTCTGTGTCCGTGAATTTTTGAGCGCGGTCTGACGCGTTGTTTCAAGCGTTGTCAGTATAAATTTCATTGCATCGTCAAGCCCTTCGATACCGTTGCCCTTGGCGGCAAAAAGAGCGTTGTATATTTTTACGAGGTCATAATCGGTGATCGCGGCAGATTGCGCCATGTCGCGGCAGTGTTTGGCCAGGTCCTGAACAGGGATTTCTCCGGGTTTGGCGGCGGTGATAAGTTTTTCGATCTGAGAAAGAGACATTTTTCTGACATCGGTATTACCGTTCTTGTACAACATAGTCAGAAGCAGAAGGCGCTCATGAGCAGTAACTCCCGAGATCTTATCGGCCAACGCCAGGAGGATATAATTTTTGAGGGTGTCATCAGAGATCGCCGCTATGTCTTCGACGGTTTTCTGAACAACGGCTTTGTTTCGCACCGCTCCCATAAGCGCTACGAACGCATCGGCTGAAGCCTTTTGTTCGTCACCGCTCAGTTTTTGCAGTGCCGCTATCTTTTGGGCTATAAACGCGGAGACCCATGCCATATCGGCTTGCGTCGGGGCTCGGGCTGTATCGCGCAACCGCTCGGCAGCGGCTGCGAGGAAAAGGTCCTGCATGTCTTTATCAGCCATGGCTGCAGTCAGTATCTCGTCTATAAGGAAGGTCTTGGCGGCATCTTCGCCCGCGGATATTTTTCGCTGGAGAATGACGGTAAGTGCCTCCAGAGCCGAGACTCGAGCGTCCGGGTCAGAAAAAGCATTTTTAAAAAGTCCGAGTATGCGTTTTTTGATCTCTGCCAGGGTATTGGCATCAGAAGACCGGTCGGCACTTTCCCGTGCGAACATAAGGTCAAGATAATTTGAGAACAAAAGAAGCGCGGCGGCCGTTCCCCATGAGTCGTGAGCCCGGCCGTCGATAAGTTGCCGGACAGCGTCCATTTTTTTCCATGCCTCGCGGCTGCCGGGCTTATTTAACGCCAGTGCTGTTTCAATAATCTGTGATTCAAATGATACATATTCACGCGTAAAACGGTTTAATTCCGTCATGCCGCTTTCGTTGACGGCCTTATCCTTTAGTGTCTCTGTCCAGAAATCGATTATGGCAAGGTACCGCGACCGTTTTGTCTGGTCGTTCTTTGCCTCGCGCAGGGATCTTGACTGCAGCGCGCCGGCCTGTTTGACGATCGATGATCGGTGAGTTTCATTAGCCCCCAGTATCTTCAGGATTGATAGTAGCTCCTTGGATAATTCTTTTAAGCGCTTATTCTTTTCGGCCTCGGTCTCAGCCAGATCGTAATACGCGTTCTCGAGATCGAGTATTTTTTGTAGTACGGCGCCGAGCTCGGCAGGGTCGGTAAGAGCGCATAATGCCGCTCGCTCACGCGCGATCGCGCCTGATAAAAGCGTGTTCGCGGCCTGCAATTTCGCGTTTTCGCTAATGGTTACGGCGCGGCCCTTCTCGGTCCCGGCCTGACGTGCTATCTTAGTTTCTGCCGCGCTACGTTTCTTTTCGGCGGCCTTTTTAGCGGCGGCTATATCCTTAAATATCTTTTTTTCTCCGGTGTCAGCGACGATCTGCCGGATAAGGCCGTCGAGATTCGAGTCCTGAAGGAGGTCTGTCACCTTTTTGCCCAGGCTTTCGGTAGAGAATTTCCTGTTGTCAAGCCGCGCCTTTAAGGTTTTTAATGCTTCGAACGCGCCGGCCCTCATAGCGGACCGGGAAACGCGGCTTTCCATAAACCATCCGAATAAGGGCGATCGTGCCCATGTCTCTGTCCCCAGGACGGTTGTCGCCTGCGTCAGCGCCGACAAGGCAGCCGCGAGATAGAGAGCATTTTCGTCGCTAATGGCCTCGTTCGGATCTTGCGGTATAAGCGCCTCAAGATGGCTTAAGAGCTTTTTCATGTCGAGATTACGGCCTCTGCCGAGGCGCAGGGCTATGATAGCGCGAATGATATCCTTTTTGGCCCCTGGTTTTATTCCAGCCATGATGTGTCTGTCGGGGAGTTTCTTTGATTGCGAGTCTGTTAACGTCATGAGCGCATCGATTAACGATGCCTGCGATATTTCATCGCTCGTTGTTGAATGGCCGCGTACATACGCCAGTTCTTTTCGCGCATCCTCAATTTTCCCGCTCTTTAGATAGTGAAGGGCATTCTCAAGCCTTGACTTAAAATTATTCGTGTCCAGCTCTATGGCACTTTGGGCTTCTGCGTCTCTATCTTCCTTTATGCCTTCGTTTTTCTCCTCTTTTTTCGGCGAGACCTGGGCTTCAGGCTTTTTTGCGGCTTCGTGTTCGGCCTTTTTGTCCGCCTCTCGTTTCTCGTCGAGTGTGCGTATAAGGGATTGATAAATAATTTCGAATTCAGCGTGCTTTATGCGTGTATCCTCATCAGCAGCATTTCCAAGCTCGGCCATGGTTGCTTCAACGTCAGCTACTATGGTATCGATCGCCTTTTTATCCCGTTCGGGTTTATTGATCTCAGCTTCGAGCAAGGCTTTTAAGAGGTCAAGCTTAAGGATGAGGGCTTGTATGCCGATCTTGTCCTGTGCCGATCCCTGTACCTTGAAGTCTCTGAAGAACCAAAGGCCAATTTCCGGTTTTTTATCGTTAAGCGCTATGCGCGCGGTGATAAGCCGCGCAAAAGTATGCGCGTTTGAGAAAGCCAATTGCGACCGAAGCTGTGGCACGACCTTACCGGTAATAAGGCCGCGGATCCCGGTTTTGACCTTGTCATCGCTTATGGGGGTATCGAGCAAAGTAAATCCTAATTGCCCGAGAGTTTCGCTGGTCATACCCGACGGCAGGGTTGTAAGAACTGTTCGGGCGTATCGCATTGCTTTCTCGGTATTGCCTGACTCCAGGTATGCCATGATAAGGCCAATATGGCCGTTCGCGTCGTTCGGATGACTGTTAGCGTATGACTGCAGCCTGGCGAGTCTGACCTTGTCGGCGCGTTCAGGCGTATAAGCCGTTGTTCCGGTGAACAATGCGTATAACGGCCTGTAAATGGCAACACGGCCAAGCGCTACAATAACGGTTGCAATGAAAAAATTAGGCCAACCCGGTAATGTCATAAGTGATACAACCTGTGTGATCGATGTAAGGCCGTAATACCATGTGACCGCGGTAGCTACGGCATAAGGTAAGACGTACGGTATCATGAGGTAGACCGCAAAAGTAACTCCCATAGCTATCAGTTTATTCTTGCCCGTGAAGGCGTAGGCAAAGGTTTCTTTAAGCGATTTCCAGAAACCAGGTTTCTCTTTTTTTGCCTCGCTGAGCCCCTTTCGCGCCTCATCGACGAGTTTCATTTCTTTGTGATAGGATTCCCGGCTCATTTTCTCCAGAAGCTTAAGCGCAGGTTCGAACTCTTTTTTTGCGACATGCATTTCGGCCCTTGCTTTAAGTGTCTCGTCACGTTCGGCAGATATAAGTTTCTTCTTCCCTCCTATGCGCAATGCGCGGTCAAATCGCGCGGCTGCTGCGGTATCGTCTCCAGCCGCCTTGTAAGCCTTGCCGAGCTCTGCGTTATAGGACGCGTTACGGGTATCGAGGCTGGCGGACAGGTAGTAAAATTTTGCGGCCATGCGGTAAAGAGGTTTTGCCGCTTTTTTACCGTTGGCTTTTTCCTGCTCCTGCGCCCGTTCCATTAGTAGTTTGCCGAGCTTGAAATAGTTATCAGGGTTACGCGTGTCGTTTGCGGCCGACGCTAAAAGTCGGACGATCTCATCGACCTCTGAAGGGCTATTGCCCCACGTGGCCGCAAGGGCTCTTTGTCCCCGGTCATCGGACGGCAGCGCATAAGAAGTGATGAGTTTGCCTGTATCCGGCCGGTCAGCGCCCTCTCGCCAGTCAATGATCCTGCCGCGGAAATTTCTCAGGAAATCACTGATACTTGGTACGGCTTTATCCTGGATCATCTGCGGAACCTGGACGAGCGGCGCCGCTATGAAAAAGACACTGAAAAAATGCAGGCTCCATAACCAGGGAACGACATTAAAAAAGAAATCCACGGTCTTCTGTATCCAGGATAATTTGCTTATCCTGGGGTGGTCTTTAATGAATTTATCGATACCGGGTTTGATCCCTCCCACGACACTCCATTTATACTTGAACCGTGAAAGACGCGAGTCGGTCCAGCGGAGCAATCGTTGGACAAGTTTCATGCGCCAGTCGATAAAAGGCATGGCTACGATCTCTGAAGGCTGCGGCGCGACAACAGTTTGAGACGGCGCTAAACCCGGCCGAGAAATTGATATCCCTGTCAGGTCGATGGCTATATCGTCTGAGTCGAGGCACTGATCACGAATATCAGCGCGGACCGTATCATCGCCCAGGGCAAACTCGATATCATCATCATCGACTGATTGTCCCATCATTCGTAGCATACTGCCCATCTCTTTTTCCTGTTTTGCGCGGCTTTTGCGTGCCTTGAGGCTGTCGTAGTCCATGATCGCTTGTCTACCCTTTACCTTGACAGTCGCCAACGCCATGATATGCTGGATGGCCGCCTTATCGGCTTCGGTCAGGACGTGCCCGAATTCTTGAGCGACCCGTACCTGTCCGTCATCGCAGCGTATGAGAAGTGATATCCTTCCGTCACTCCCGGTCCTGATGCCTGCGGCTTCGTCTTTTTCGAGTATAGCCGATGAACCGATCCCTGTTGCTGCCTGCCGCCGGGTAAGGACGTAGACATCTTTAAAAGCGCGGTCGTTTTCATTGCTGCTCTGTCCGAGGCCGTTGGTGAAAACAACAAGCGGTTCAGAGCCCTTACGCGCTTTTTTAAGCGATTCGAGCAGGTCCTTTCCTGCGGTGCGCATCGATTTAGACCG
>JAQUSE010000099.1 GCA_028715235.1 Candidatus Omnitrophota bacterium
TGATACCACGGCACTTACGTTCTATGCCCTGAAAAACGGGGTGCGGCACCGGAGGAGGGTAAACCTGTCGGATCCGAACGACCGGAAAAGCGGCAGAGAACTTGTCCAGATCAAGATCAATAATATATCCGACAATGTGCTTGCGCGGGGTGAACTTAAATTCGACGTGAAACAGCCTGCCGTTATCAAGGATGCCGATGACCGGCATCCCCTCCTGGGGCTCATCAGGAGAGACGAAAGGGATGATTTTAAAAATAAGCTTAAAGCCTTCAAGGCAGATCCGTATGCGATGAGGCCCATCGTTACGGTCCATGATATAAGGAAAAGGATATATCTTGAGAAGGACGGGAAGCCGTTCTTGTCCATATCGCTGGATAGGGTTGACGCAGGGGTCATGTGGGTTAAGGCGCGGTTTATTGAGATAGAGCCGGAACTTAACGAAATCACTTTTACGGAAGCGGATCCTGCCGGCAAAAACTATATGCAAAAAATAGAGAAGGAGCTTATCGACGATATTGAGTTCCATTTGCCGTATGTAAAGAGCAATTTAACGCCAAAATATAATAAATCGGTTGACCGCATTTCGGAGAAGCTCCCTTTCTTTAAACAGGTGCTGGGGGCGGGGTTCGGTTATTCCGGCGTGCTGTTTTTGGCGCTCGTTTGTATCGGCGCGCTCTTCTTCCTGATGATCGCCGGCCTCAAAAGGCTGCTGAACAAAAAATAACTTCCTCTGCAGCCTGTTACATAAAACATGCATAGCTGTTACAGTTCCGTTACCACAAAAAAAATCCGTCAGGTATACTGTAGGTAGTGTATAAGGTGTGTGCGGCTGGGAAAGGCCGTTTTTTTACGGGAATGAAGTTTGATGAAAAATCAAATAATGTTTGACGAAAAGAAAAATAAAAAAGGAGTTGCCCGATGAAGATATTAACGAAAAAATGGTTTAAAGGTGTCTGTGTCCTGACGGCGGGAGTATTCTTATGGGACCAGGTCTTGTGGGCAGGGGATTATTCCATAAATGCCGTGATGGACCGGCAGTATGTGGAACAGAGTAACAAGTACGCGCCGAATTATGTGCAATCCGCTAATGCCATCCAGGCAAATGTAGTGTCTACGCAGCAGGCTATCGAGGATTTCAATGCGGCTCTTCAAGGCGCGTCTAGTAATACCGGTATGGCCGAGGAGGGGTTGCCGATCAAAGGGCCTATACCGATGCCCGTAATAGACGATACTACCATGCAGAAGATCCTGGAACAGATAAAAAAAATCGAAGCATCAATGAATAAAGGAGATGGCGAAGACCGGGATCTGATCGTTACTACCGCTGCCGGGGATAAGGTTTATTATAAGGGCAGCGATATCGACCATGTTGTCATGGTTGACGGTACGGTCATTCGAAATATCGTTACCGATACTGAGACCGGGGCGTTTCTCGGCTGTCAGGTTGAATATACGGACGGAACAGAGGTCCTTATGGCAGACGGCAAGGTTACGACCGTTACCGAGCCGGATGGGACGGAGGTCCGTTACATCGACGAAAAGGTCAATACCATAACAGATAAAGACGGGAATCTTCTCGAAACGTATGATTATTGTGAAGTCGATGTCAATAACGATTCCGTCGTCAAAGTTATCGGCGGCGGCAAGACAGTCCGGTATAACAAAAACAACAGGCTTATGCGGGTTATTTATGATTCCGGAAAAACCATCAACTATGACGATGGGATCCTTACGGACATGAAAGACACGGACGGTACTATATATAGGTATGGTCGGACGGTCGGGGGCACGGTTGATAACCCTGAGTATACGGCGGTGCTTAAAGAGATCATGATGCCGGATACTACCGTGTATTATATAAACAATAATACGATTACCGAGATTCATTTGCCTGACGGCCGTTATTTCACCGATTTTACCCTTGACGGCCAATACCGGCTTGTCAGCGGGCTTATAACATGCGCGACCGAAGGCGTATATACGGTCATAAAAGATCACTATAAGATCGAGGAGGTCGATCAATATCATATCCGGACTATGTATGAATATGTCGATAAAATTGTTCCGAATAAGTATAACTCTATCATAACGGCCGATATGAACGGCGACGGGAAAAAAGAGAAGATCATAGATTTCGGCGCGGTATATGGGACATGGGTCCAATATACGGACGGCTCATGGGTTAAACTGCATGATTTGAGTCCGTTTAATATTATTCCGGTCGACTTGAATAGCAACGGAAAAGATGACCTGATAGTCGATTTTGGGACAGAGTACGGCGGTGTGTGGATATGGTACGACAATACGCGATGGGAACAATTGCATACCCTGAGCCCTGTATCTATCGTGACAACCCGATTGAATTCCTCCGGGGAAAAGGGGCTTGTTGTTGATTTCGGCGCCCAATACGGTGTCTGGTTATGGTCCGGTACGGGAAATTGGTACCAAATAAATCCGGTGACTGCGCGACAGATCGTATCGTGTGATATCGACGGCGATAAAGTCGACGAGTTGGTTATCGATTTCGGCCCGCAATACGGTATATACACCTGGAAGAATAAGGTATGGACCTCGATGAATTCAGCGTCGGCTGTATCAATAACTCCCATTACCTTGACAACAGCCGGCAAAAAGGGGCTGGTCATCGACTTTGGCCCGCAATACGGTATTCTCCTATGGTCAGGCCCTGGAAACTGGTATCAGGTCAATAGAGCCACCGCCAAACAGATAGTGTCATGTGATATAGACGGGGATAAGGTAGATGAACTGGTTATCGATTTCGGGCCCCAGTACGGTATTTTGATTTGGGACAACAAAGTCTTTCGGCAGCTTCATGCCAGTTCAGCTAAACAGATCACCACGGGCGATATAGACGGCAACGGCAAGGCGGATATTGTGATCGATTTTGGAGACGGTTCCGGCATATGGACTAGGATGAACAACAGCTACTGGGCAAAACTGCACGAGGCTACGTCATGTTCGCTCCAGTTAACCGATTTAAACAGCGATGGGAAAGATGAGGAGCTTATTGATTTTGGTGGGGCAAGCGGTATATGGGCCAATTACGGGACCGTTTCATCGAAAGGCTGGCAGGTTAACTGGCAGCAGGTACATACGATAAGCCCGGGTTCTATAACGGATATAAAGGACGATAACGGTAATTGGCAGATTTATATGAGGATGATAAAGGCATGGGCATGGCCTTATAGCGCGCAATTTACTTTGCCCGGAGCTATGTTTAAATCCGACGGTACACTTGCCCCGGCATATGACTATACGGATATTCCTTATTACAATACCTATATTTACGACAAGAACATGAACGTAAAAAAGATAATACGGCCAGACGGTGTCGAAATAAACAATAATAACGGCCTCCTCGATGATATTACCCGGAGCGGTGTACAGCTCGAAAAATATGAATTCGATAAAAGCCTTCTCGGCAATATTACTGATGTAATTACCCGGAAGTCCGGCATCGGCATGTCGTACGACCCGGTAACGGGCAACATCCTCTCTCTGCACGGCGAAAATATGAACATCCTTTTTAATCAGGATGGGACAATGCGATACAGGCTTGATGACGGTCCGTATCTTGACGCGTCAAAATTAACGATCAAGGACGGTAGCGCGCAGGACGGCGCATTTGACGAATATGATGAAAATAATGTTCTGATAACGCATACCGAGTATAAGAACGGCACGGTTAGCCTTTATCGGGATAGATCCGGCAATGAATATCGCTATGATGATAATGGGGCCCTCATTGAATTTCGCAAAAATCAGGGCGCTGATAGTTATGTCAGCTACGCATATACGAAAAGTACGGTACCGCCTGCAAAAGTCAGCCGGACAGAAAGCGGTCTCGAAACCGCGGAATGGATTATAGGAGAAGCCGCGGCCTCTGATCTGTCAAAGCTCACATCGCAGGATACACGCCGGGTTATCTACCGGTGTATTAGTGACGGCACAAAGAAGCCCTACTACGTCGAAAGAGGCAATGGGGATACTCTTACGTATGATTATGGTGAGGTTACAAAGGTTATTGAAGATATCAAAGACGACGATGGCATGACATCCATCAGAAAAACTACTACGTACGGCACCGACGGTGTTATAACCCACGTTACTGTGTTTTATCCTGAAACGGACACAACACAGGAGATTACCTATATACATGGGCGCCAGGACAAAGTGACCGAAGGCGGCAGAACGATACTTTCGTATACGTACACCGCCCTTCAAGGAGGCAGGGAAGAAACCCATATAAAAGATGAAACCGCCGATTCCGGCGCGATCGATAAGTATTATATCGACGGACAATTGATAAAAATCATTGATCAGAACAAGGTCGAGACCCTGTATGAATACAATAAAGACGGCAAGATCAGCAAGACATCTGTTTCCCGCGCAACGAAGCAGATGGAGTCCTACACCTATAGTTATGATGCACAAGACCATACGATCATTACCGATACCGCAGGGGTCAAAAAGACTTATAATCAAACCAATCAGATACTGTCGATGGAAAAGGATAATAAGGTATATGTTTACTATTATTCATCCGGAACCGGCGAGGTAACCAACGGAGATACCGGCACGATCAAGGCGAGTATGGATGCGTGTATGGCAGACCTGCGAAATATTGCCGTGACGAACGGCCTCTTGCGTGGGACCGATCTTACGGACGTTAACGGTAATTCGGGTGAACAGTTTGTTTATGATCCCGGCGACAATTTCGCGCTTGAAGAATTGACGCAGTATACCGATCCGAACGGCAATGTCATCCGCTATAATAACGGCGATATCGACACGATAACCAGGCCTGACGGTATTGAAATAAAAAAAGTGACCGTCCAGGATGGCATTGTCACGACGTATACCATCGTCCTCCCTCCGGAGAAAGGTGGGGTGACCTATGATATCAAGGACAATTGCGTTGCGGCGCGGTATAACCTTGACGGAAGTGTGGATAAATTCATGTCTAATGAGTGGCTGCAATCGACCACCTCGGCAGACGGTGTTGTGACGGAATATGTCTATACGCTGGACCCGGCTACGGCCATCACCGAAGGTACCGCCGGTATGGAAGGGATGTCGCAATCGATCACTGTTACCGTGGACGGTGTGACAAGAACATATATATATGATACGTCATACCGTCTGGCGAAGATCATCGAAGGTACGACTGCCTACACCTATACTGCGCAAGGAAAGATCAAGAGCAAGATCGTATCGGATGCAGACGGCACCATCAGGGCTACCGTGACCTATTTTTACGACGATAGACTGACCTCAACGCTTAAAGAGATCGTTGTCGCAGAGGCCGGAAAAGAATATCACTACGGCCCGGACATGAAATTGACGGAGGCGGATGATAAGGAAAACGGCGTGGATAAAAAATATTTCTATAACGGCACGATCGTATCCGTTAAGACGACCTATACAAACAAGCAATCGGCAGCCGGTGATTTCGCCGATTTCACAAAGGAGAACATTTCCGTCGAAGATTACAACGGCATGACGGCGATAAGGTTGGACAGGACGCTGGATATTGACTACGGGGACGGTACGGACGGGGTTTTGGAGGTTAAAGCCGGCGAAACAAAAGTTTTAGAGGCCGGAACCTATGCGTATAGCAAAATTACCGTTGAAAAAGGCGCAACGTTAACAGTCAAGGCATGGAATGGCTCTATCGGCGGACAACTTATCCTGATGTGCACGGGTGAAGCCGTGATTGACGGCACGATTGACCTCAAAGGTGTCGGTTATTGTGGATCGATCAGTGAAGCGAAGGGGAACACATATTGCGGTAATGGCACATGTCCCCCGGACACTATGGGCGGTGGAAACGGCGGCAGGTGTAATTATCCGGAACAGATGGGGCCGTCTGGTGGCGGTGGAGGGGCATATGCTAATGATGGGTGCATGAGCGCTGCGGGGGCATATGGCGGAAAACAGTATGGTACTGATGAGGACCCGTGCTATAGGGGATCGGGCGGCGGTGCCGGCGGTGGTACAAGCGGTCTGGCCGGCGGGAACGGTGGAAACGGCGGAGGCATAATACGCCTTATCGCGAAAAGTGTTTCTATCAATGGCGCGATATCGACGGACGGTTCAGACGGCGGCTCTGTAACGTCTCGTGATGTA
>JAQUSE010000100.1 GCA_028715235.1 Candidatus Omnitrophota bacterium
CTGTTTCTTGCGGGCTTCCTTTTCCCGTTTTTCCTGTTCGTACTTGTACTTCGAGTAATCCATTATCCTGCAGACCGGCGGCACCGCTGTCGGCGCTACCTCTACAAGATCGAGCCCTGCTTCTTCGGCGCGTTTCAATGCGTCCGGCGTCGCCAGGACCCCCAACTGTTCGCCCTCCTCGCCTACTACTCTCACCTCTCTTACCCTGATCCTACTGTTTATCCTGAGATCTTTCTTTGCGATACTCGATCACCTTACCTTTCTATTTATCAGCCTTTTTATTTTTCACTTCTTCTTTCAACATCCCGACGAACCTTCCTATATCCATCGCGCCCAGGTCGCCTTTCGCTTTTGACCTTATCGAAAGGGTCTTTGCCTGGGCCTCTTTCTCGCCCACTACTATCATATACGGGACTTTTTCGACTTCTGCGTCGCGTATCTTCTTCTGCAGCCTCTCGTTCCTGACGTCGACGGTGACCCTTATCTCCTCTTCGAGGAGTTCCTTCTCGACCTGCCTCACGTAATCTATCGCCTTTTCGGAGACCGGTATTATGACGCACTGCACCGGTGCCAGCCAAAGCGGCAGCGCGCCCGCGAAATGTTCTATGAGCGCCCCGGTGAACCTCTCGACCGAGCCCAAGATGACCCTGTGCAGCATTATCGGGCGGTATTCCTTGCCGTCCGCTCCCACATACGTAAGCTTGAACCTCTCCGGCAGCGCGAAGTCGCACTGTATGGTGGCGCATTGCCATTCGCGCTTCAGCGCGTCTTTCAATTTTATATCTATCTTGGGTCCGTAGAACGCGCCGTCGCCTTCGTTTATCGCGTATTTCAATTTTTTCCTGTCGAGCGCGCCTATCAAGGCCGCCTGGGCCGCCTCCCAATCGGCGTCGTTGCCTATCGATTTCTCCGGTCTTGTCGAAAGCTCGACGGAGAATTCCTCGAAACCGAATACCTTCAATGTATCGACGACGAAATCGATTACTTTTATTATCTCCTCTTCGACCTGCTCTCTGAGGCAGAATATGTGCGCGTCGTCCTGGGTAAAGCCTCTCACCCTCAAGAGGCCGTGCAGGACGCCGGACTTCTCGTTCCTGTAGACCGTGCCGAGCTCAAAATATCTGAGCGGCAGGTCCTTGTAGCTGCGCGTCTTCGATTGGTATACGAGTATATGGCCGGGGCAGTTCATCGGCTTTATCGCGTATTCCTGGTCCTCGATCTTGAATATGTACATGTTCTCTTTATAATAACCGTAATGGCCGGACCGTATCCATATGTCGCTCTTCATTATGTGGGGCCCGAGGACGAACTCGTATCCCCTCTTTATATGTTCCTTCCGTATGTAGTCCTCTATTATGCTCCTCAGCATCGCGCCCTTCGGGTGGTAGAGCACGAGTCCCGGCCCCACCTCTTCGTTAAAGCTGAAGAACTCGAGCTGTTTGCCCAATATCCTGTGGTCCCTCTTCTTCGCTTCCTCGACGAGCGTAATATATTCTTTCAGCTCTTTCTCGGTCTCGAACGCTGTCCCGTATATCCTCTGGAGCATCGGGTTCGTCTCTATGCCGTGCCAGTAGGCGCCGGCGATCGAAAGGAGCTTGAACGCTTTTATCTTGCCGGTCGACTCTATGTGCGGCCCGCGGCAGAGGTCGACGAAATCGCCGTCCTTGTATACAGTAACGGTCTCGTCGGGGAGAGCCTTTATAAGCTCCACTTTATACGGCTGGTTGAGCTTCTGGAAGAACTTGACCGCCTCGTCCTTCTTCATCTCCTGCCGCTCGAACTTGTGATCCTTCTTCACGATCTCGCGCATCTTCGCCTCGATCTTCTCCAGGTCTTCCGGCGCGAACGGCGTCTCCTTGTCGAAATCATAGTAGAAACCGTCTTCGATCGACGGGCCGATGCCGAGCCTGGCGTCCGGCCACAGGCTCTTTACCGCCTGCGCCATGACGTGTGAAGTAGAATGTCTTAATGTAGCCAGATCCATCTAAATTCCTTTGTTACAATTGAGGTTCCTAATTTTTCGGCCCGAAGCCCAAATCGTTTACTGGTGGGCGAGGAGGGAGTTGAACCCTCAAGACCTTGCGATCAACAGATTTTAAGTCTGTCGTGTATGCCATTCCACCACTCGCCCTCGCACTACCAATATACATTTCTTACAACACCATTCCAGACTTAAATTACAGAATGGTGGGTCCGCCAACCATCAAAGGGTATGACCGAAACGGTTGGCGAGACCTCACCAAAAATTTGCTTTGCAAATTTTTGGTGGGCAGTAGAGGACTCGAACCTCTGACCCCCACGATGTCAACGTGGTGCGCTAACCAACTGCGCTAACTGCCCAATTTTGCTATAATCCGCTTTGGTACGAAATTCATCCCGAGATTCCGACGAATAGAAGGAATCAAGGGAAAAGATATTACCTTACCGTTTTACCGAAACAATGCTACAGTCTTTTTATATGTAGCCCCTCGTCGGCCTACAGTCTAACTACGGCCTCCTCGGGACAAATTTCGCACGAATCAGACTGCAGCGAAATTTGGAGGCGCGGAGCGGAATTGAACCGCTGTATAGTTGTTTTGCAGACAACTGCCTTACCGCTTGGCTACCGCGCCAATTTTGCTACGCAAAATTGATCCTGAGAACACGACTAACAGGAGCGTTCGAAGGACCTTTGGAGCATCCGAAGCACCTTATTAATCTATGCGTTCAAAGGACTTCCTGCTTCTCTAACGTCTCGCGATCCATTCCAAAGAACCGTCGACCTTGAGAATGTATTTACCGCGCTTGTGATTATTCTCTATATCCTGCGCTATCGGATCCTTCTGGGGAGCATTCTCCGTAAGGCCCTGCGCATATTTATAATCCGGTCCTGCCGGACTCCCCACACTTTTGCTTGCCGGACAATCGAAACTCTTCTGGTCTTCTATGTAATTCGGGTACAACTCCCCCAGCGTCTGCGGGAACGCTCCATTATGATCGGCCGCATACGCGTGCAGCCCAAGGCTTATATGCCGTAAATTATTGGCGCAGCTTATCTTGCGAGCGCGGGCCTTGGCCATATGGATGAAAGGCGTAAGGACGAGCAAGGTGACCATGACTATAGCCACCACGACCAGTAACTCTATAAGCGTGAAGCTCCGCCGCCTTACAGTGGTGGCTTCTTTTTTTGCAGGATTTCGCTCTTTCGGTGGAGCGAAACCCTGAACCGTCCCGAACCCGAACGAAGTGAGTGGTTCGTGGACTGGTTCATGGGTAAACTCTTTATTCTTCATAATATCCTATATATTAAAATTTAACGCCCTGTCAAGAATAATCTTAGCCAGTTCTTTCTTCGTTTTACGCCGCGCCATTACCTTATTCCCGAGCCTGTCTATTATCACCGCGTCGACGCGCCTCGGGCCGAATACATCGTTCTTGGGCGTTAGCCTGTTGGCCACGATAAGATCCAGATTCTTCTCTTTCAATTTTTTCGCCGCGTTCTTTTCGAGACCCCCGGTCTCCAGCGCGAATCCGACCAGTGTCCCGTGTCTTTTACGCCTGATCTCACGAAGTATGTCGGGGTTCTCGACCAGCTCCAGGGTCTTTGCGCCTCCGCGGCGTTTTATCTTGCCGCGCGCTTCCCGGCGGACACGCCAATCCGATACAGCGTCGGCCATTATCACGCACCCGGCCGACCGTAAATTCTTCATCACCGCGCTTTGCATCTCGGCGGCGCTCTCCACCATCACAATTTTTACTCCCGGCGGAACTTTTAACGACGTCGGCCCGCTTACTAGGATGACGCGGCGCCCTCTCCTCTTCGCTTCCCTTGCTATCTCATAACCGAATGTTCCTGTAGAATAATTTGATATGAACCTGACGGGATCGATTCGTTCTCGCGTGGGCCCTGCGGTTATAAGAATGGCGCCGATATTCGACCTCACTTCAAAAGCCTTAAAGCTTCTTTTACGATATCCTGCGTATCGGCAAGGTGGCCGATGGCTGCGTGCCCGCAGGCGAGATGCCCTTTTACGGGGCCTATGAATTTGTATCCTATCTTTTTAAGTTTGGCTATGTTCTCCCGCACTATTTTATGCATATACATCTTCTCGTTCATGGCCGGCGCTATCAGGACCGGCGCGCTCGACGCAAAAACGACGCAGCTCAATATGTCGTCGCACGTGCCCCCCGCCAGCTTCCCTATGATATTCGCCGTTGCCGGCGCTATCAATATGAGGTCCGCCTTGTCGGCGAGCGACGTGTGCACCGGGTTCCATTCGTCAGGCAATTCGAACATGTCGGCGACGACTTTATTGCGCGACAACGTCTGCAGGGTCAGCGGCGTTATGAACCGCTCCCCCTCTTCTGTCAACAGCGCCTGGACATCGACCGATGATTTCCGGAGCGAGCTTATTATCTCGCAGGCCTTATACGCGGCGATACTGCCGGTCACTCCTAAGAGGACGGTCTTCGGCACCTTTGTCACTTCTTTTCCTTCATCTTGTACGTTATCTTGCCCTCGGATATCTCCTGCAACGCTACATTGATGGTCTTTATCTCCGGAGCGGCTGTGACGAGCCTTGCCGCGCCGTCGGAGAGCTCGATCGCCCTCATGGTCGTAAGCACCACGAGCTTATAAGTGCTCCCGGTCTTATTCAATAATTTTTCGATATCGACCTCGTACATCTTCTACGCTCCTCCCAGTTCCAACGTTATGATCTTCTTCAGCTTCTTATAGGCGCTGTCCAGCCTGTCATTTATAATCCTGTAATCGTACTTCTTCCTGTACGCCATCTCCTTTTTCGCAAGGCTCAATCTCTTCAATATCGCCTGCGGGTGGTCGGACATCCTGGCGCGGAGCCGTTTGCTCAATACTTTCATGGAAGGCGGCAGTATGAATATGAGCACGCTCTTTTTGGGGAACGCCTTCCTTACCTTCATAGCCCCTTTGACGTCTATGCTCAATACGACGGACCTGCCGATTTTTAGGTTGTCGTTTATCGCTCTCTTAGGCGTGCCGTAGAAATTCCCGAAATTCTCTTCGTGCTCCAAAAATTCGTCATTATCTATCATGCGCATAAAGCGCTTTTTGGATACGAAGAAATAATCGACGCCTTCTTTCTCTCCCGGTCTCGGAGGCCTGGTCGTCATCGATACGGAACGCTCGGGGCCGCTTCTTTCGCCGAGCAGTTTATTGCACAGGGTCGTCTTGCCCGATCCCGACGGAGCTGAGACTACAAATAGTTTGGCGGCCGTCTTTTTCATCACTCCAGGTTCTTAGCCTGTTCGCGTATCTTTTCTATTTCCCCTTTTATCTCTATCACGTTCTTCGATATCTTGAAATCGCTGGCTTTTGAGCCTATGGTGTTTATCTCCCGGTGCAGTTCCTGGGCGATGAAATCTATCTTCTTGCCGACCTCCCCGTTCATGGAGATCGTCTTGTTGAAATTGGAGAGGTGGTTCTCCAGCCTCGTGATCTCTTCAGAGATGTCGCTGTTCTTAGCGAATATCGCCACTTCCATCTCGAGCCTTCCCATGTCGATCTCACGGCCGCCGGTAAGCTCTTTGGCCCTGTCGGCGAAACGCTTCCTGTACTCGTCGATGTTCAGGTGCGCCCTCGATCTTATGACAGAGAGCATCTTCTCTATATCTTTGGTCCTCCTGGAAAGGTCGGCGCAGAGGTTCCTGCCTTCCTTCTCCCTGTCCGCCACCAGCTTGTCTACAGCCGCATCGAGCGCTTTCTTCACTTTAGGCCAGAAGGCCGCGAGGTCTTCTTCTTTACTTTCATAGGAGACCACGCCTGGAAGCATCATTATGTCTTTCACCGTTATGTCGTCCTTCAAGCCGAGATATTTCCTGAGCTCCAGCATGCCGCGGTGGTAACTCTTCGCCGCTTTCTTGTTTACCAGGATCTTCTCGCCCTTCAAGAAAGCGCCGTCGTAGCTTAGGATAAGGTTTATCTTGCCCCGCTTTATTTTCTTCTGCAGGACCTCTTTTATCCTGTCCTCGTATTCGGAAGTGTTGTTCGGAAGTTTTGACGTAACGTCGAAAAATTTGTGGTTGACCGTCTTTATCTCGACCGTTATCCTGCCGTTATTGAAT
>JAQUSE010000002.1 GCA_028715235.1 Candidatus Omnitrophota bacterium
CGCCGAAGTCCCCAAAATCAGCCATCACAAATTCATCGGTAACGGTGTCATACCCTATGTCTTGGCCTATAGACTCGTCTGAGCGCATCTGGTCTATGCTGTACAGATCAAATCCTACCGTAATATAACCGGCACGTTTGCCGTAAAGCTGAGCGACATAGTTCTCAATGTAACTCTTGAACCCTTTAGTATCCACCGTTCCGTCAAGCACATACGATGTATCGATCACGGACCAGAGCGTGTAGGTCACGTTGTTGATCTTATAGGTGTATTTAAGGAATGACGCATCGGACGTCGACCCGACCGTATAAATATTTTTCTCAAGGAGAGTATTCGTGCCGTCCGAAGTCTTGACGATGTCAAACTCTTTGCCGTATGCGGATATCCCGTCCCTGCGGTAATCGCCGAGCGCATATTGTTTTTCGCGGTCTGTTGAGATAAGCGCTGCCGTACCGGCATTTTCAAGCGGCTCCTGAACGGTCTCAAGCCCCGGCGTAACATAATAGGCCAAGGCCTTGGGCACGTACTTTGAGAGGTCGACGTTCGCTCCGGAAAGGAGATTGGAGGTATACGGATAGTCGAGATACCGCCCCGTGAATAACATACGGTCAAAATTACGTTTCCAGTCATTCGACATGCCCAGGTCGGTATTTGCTTCATACTGCATAGAGTAAAGCTGGACGAGATCGTATATCGACAATCCGTTGAAAACATCAGGCGCTTTTCCTGCATATTCCGCGGCATCGATCGCATACGGATCAAGCCCGTACCTGGTCGTATAGGCCGCAATAAGCGCGCTTAAATCTTTTTCACCCAGAAGAGCGATATAATCAAGGGGGGTTGCTTCGAAGGCATATTCCTTGAGCGTAGCGTTCCCGCTGCCGTCGTCACCCAGCGTATAATACACATCGCCCGTGCGCGCCTGCTTGTAGGATGCGATCGGTGAACCGGCAGCCTCCAGCACCGGCGGCGTTCCGGCCAAAACATATTTCTGGAATGAGTAGAGACCTGTTCCCTCATTTTTCGTTGCGCGATATTCAACGGTCGTGCCGTCCGGATCGATCAGCGTCATACGTATGAACGCCTCGCCGGGAGCCGTCGCCTTTTCTATACTATAGGCATGCCGTTCGACCAGTTTTACGCGCCAGCCGGCAGTGTCAGTGCCGCCTTCGATATACGCCGTAAATTCCCTGCCGTAGATCGATACGGTATTTGTCGTTTTATCCTGGACGAAGGTATTAAGCCCGTCCGTGAACTCCAGAAGGCCGTCGGAGCGCATACCATACGTCAAACCATACGCTCCTGCCGTTTCGATATCGCCGTTCTCCAGTTTCTTGCCGATCATAATGCGCTTAACGTTGTCTGTCGTCACGTCCTTACTTTCAAGGTGTTCTTCGGCGATCATAATGCCGGTCGGCGTCGTAATGATATCAAAGCGCTTATTATCGATATCGAGTTTCTGGAACACGGTATTACCGTCAAGAGTTTGGGTATTATTCTTCCAGTCATCGGTCATCGTCTGGAATCTGACCTTCTGTTTGACCGTGGTCGGCAGGCTTAAATGATTAATAAGCTTCAGTGAGTACTTGCCCGTAACCGACGTATCGCTCACCAGGTTGGCGCCGTTTATACCCACGCGATCGACCATAAGACTGGTAAACTCGTGATATTTAAGGTATTTCGACCTCATTTCGACTTCGGATTTGCTCAATTTCTCCTGCAATTTAAAATCGTACAACCTCAGGTCAATGACATCGTTCCCCATGGTAACGTAGACATTTCTCGCTCCCTGCACCGTATCATAGAATGTGCCGGAAGGATTGCCTTCCGCATCGATCCACTCGGTTTCTGTTTGTCCGGTCTTATTGACATAACTGGTATAAAATTCGCCTTCGGCATAGAATTGATAATTGAATTCAGCGCCGACCGAATCCATGACCTCTTTTATGTAGAAAACCTTCGTTTCCCCGGTTTGGTTGTTGTAGACCTCCAATGCCTGGCAGTAGACGTCATCAGGATATCCTTCGACACCCAGCGACATCTCGGGCAGATCGACGATAAACCGGTTCTCATCGAACGAGTAATAGGTTGCATCGTCGCCTTCGCCTACCGTAATACCGTTGGGCACGTTCCGGTTATCATAGGTTACCCCTTCGCGGTATAAGCGGAATTTCGGCAGTCCATCCACTGTCTCGTAGGTCATTTCATACTCGACCCCGTTTATCGATACGATCCTGGCTGCAGGGGAATCGGTCGAGGCAAATGTTGTAACGGTTTCACTGGTCAGATATTCGACCTGCTCGACATGCATAGTGTCGCCGGAGTTTTGGGTAACAAGGTATTTTTTGCCGTCAAGCAATGTTATTTCGTTCACGCCGTCGTCATTGATCTCGGACGGTATGGTTTCGATCGTGTTGGTAAGCGGGTCAAGCCAGCCGAACTCATAGACCATCTGATTAAAACCGTTCAGTATCGCGCGCACGCTATACGCCGTATTATTTATCGTTATAGAATTCCGCATGCCGGCATGAAGATCGAAGTTCGGCTGATCCTTTGTTCCATAGCGATCGATCAATGATAATGTATCCGACGTCTGTCCGGTACCCTGCGGCGTATATACAACGCGGTATTCGCGCTGGAGATGCAAGAGGCCCGTGGCAGCACCGGTTTCCGTATCAAGCGACACATCGGCAGCATTGACCGTGTATTCGATGTCGCCTATAACCGCTTTATGGACTGCGCCGTCCCAATAGGTCGTGATGGTGACATTGTTGTTGTCTTTAAATGTATAAACATGATGGTCGGCATTATACGTCATCTGGTCTACATCGAAGAGCGTCAGATTTACGTAGGTGGTATTTTTCGCGAAACTAATGGCATAGGATTTTCCCTTATGCTGATACGTAAGATTGACCGTACCGGATGCCGATGTCATGCTGCCGGTAGCGACCGCATAGATTATTCCGGACCCGCCGATAGTTATCGAACGGCCTATCTGGGTATTGCGGTTAACAAAATCTTCGGTAAGTTCAGGGACACCGCCCGCTGCGACGTTAATGACATAGGCCGTCATTCTGCCTGTCGGATCGCGTAGCGTTATCTTATTTTTATTTCCATCAAGGGGATCTAAAGCGCTTTCAACGTCTTCCCCATACGTAACGAACCTGTAGAGCCCGGGTTTGCCCGGTATCGTGGTGACGGTATAGACCTTGCCTGTCCCTGTCCCGGCCTTGACCAGATATGCCTGTCGCGACTGGACGGCGCCGTTACTTATCGTAATGATGCCGCCTGTCTGGTCCAGGTCATAGGTCGTGCCCGCTATCATGATCGTGGTATAGCTCGCCTGTATGGTTCCCACAACGATACCGTCCGGATAGGATGCCATCAAGCGGCTTCCGTCCTCCTGATCGGTTATACAATATGTTTTTCCGCCGAGAATAAGGACCTGCGAACGCGTTATTGCTTCCTTATGGACCTTAAGAACGACGCCAAAATCATCGACGGTAATATCAAAGAGCGTTCCTTTAATGGCATCTATCTGGCCCGGCGTCATACCTGATATATCAACATTTGCCGGCACATACTCGCCGATCCTCACCGTTGTGCCATCGGCATTACTGGTATAAACGCCTGTGCCGTTCGAGAAGATGTACTGCGATCCTGCCGTTTTCCACGTATAGTTAATGCCGGACAATTCGATGACACCCTGTACCTGGCCCAAGCCGGTCCCGATATCAATGGCCTCGACGTCATCGCCGATCTCCAGAAGCCGTATACGCGCGGGATCCGTTGAATCGATGCGATAACGCACCGGCACCGTAACCCCGCCGACGTCGAACATGAAAACCACCGTATCATCGGCATCCTTTATATACTCAACTCCGTCAAGATAGAGCTTGCCGTTTGCATTGTCAATCACGACTTTTTCTGGTGTGTATCCTATGCTGTCATTGGCCGGCAGGGACTCATCGCGTCCTGTCAGCCGGATCTCTCCGGGGCATCCATTAACCGCGGCGTCAATGGCGTAGGTAATACCGTCGATCGTGATTGTCCGGCCGTATATATCGCTTGTTATGTAATGCGCGTCTTCGTATGATTGTTTCAGGATAGCCAGCGCTTCCTGATAGGCTGCATCGGATGGGTCGATCAAGCCCCGTTGATTTAATATGGCATTATAATCGGGATCGGGCGTCGTAGGTTTAAAGATGTATTGTGCGCCCGCAGATTGAATATTAAATTCGCGCCCGCGAACCTTTATCGTACTGTATGCGCCGCCGATCCACACCGATGATATGCGCTGTCCCTTCGTGATATTTCCTGTTCCCTTGATGTCAACGACCTGGTACGGGGCATCACTGCTTGCAAGCGCCAGATTACCGCCGCCAAGATCCGTGTAAAGCCCGATGCGCACATTGTTTCCTGCGACCTGCTCCTTCTTCACGATATAAGTCGCGCTACCAATAGTCACCAAATCACACGGCGGCAGAGCCGTCGTTGAGTAAACGCTGGCGGCAATGATCGGCAGAGGGTCGCCGTTCTGATACCCGAGGCCGATAAATTCCCTGAACACAAACGCGTACCGGGTAAACGCGGGACTGTCGTTCATCCCGACATTTTCATAGGAAACGAGGTATACATGGGTGCCGATCGCTATCGTTTCTACATACTGCGACGCGTCTACGCGCTCCGAAAGGCTCATCGACCCGTCATCGTTCATAATAACGTCGAACTGCTTGCCGTCTATGGTTATCATATGCACGGAGTCCTGCGATGCCGTAAATGTGCCCTGAACGACACCTGAGGTACCAGTCATTGCCGCTGTCAGGATGACAATGTCCTCTGCTGTCACGATCCCGTCGCCATTCTGGTCACCAACGGGCTTTTCGGCGAAGGTAAAGCTGTGCGGTACCGGCTGGCTTGACGTAACCGCATAACCGGCCTCATAGATCTTTCCGTCTATCACGATCACGTTTGAACCTTCTATCGTCTTATACGTATTTATCCCGTTCGTGACAACAACTTGTTTGGCCGCAGTATCATACCCGACCATATATGCCTTATGATTGCCGGGTGTCGTTTCCAATTCGACCATTTCCCGCGCATTCAGGTCGACATACACGCTCTGATTGACGCTTACCTTGGTCAGAATGACCGCATTATTGCTGCCTGCCCTATCGATACGCCACATGACACCGTTAATCAGAACTATGTTCTTACCGTCGATCAGCTGGCTCCGGTAAACATCTTTCCCGTCCGCCGACTTGAGCTCGTACGCCGTGCCGTCCGCGGTCGTATTGACCAGGAATGCCTTCGTAGTATATTGGCCGGTCTGTCCGATCTGGGCCGTTATCTCGACACCGCCGATAGCGACGACCTGGCTCTCTACATACAACTTCTTAAGCATGATGTCTTTATTCTCCGTATTGGGAATAATCTGATACCACACGCTTCCTATTTTGACCTTCAGGGTCGTTCGAGGCGTATAGTATACGACGCTCGGATCGTCGAGCGCACGGAATGAATATCCGGTCACGGCTTGGGTATCGCCGTCGATCTGCAGCTTAACCCCCACCTGTCTGCCGACATCGAGAACCTGGTCATATTCGGTGGCTTCGTTCCATGCCACTTTTTCCAGGACAACCTTCCATCCGTTGATAAGATTGTAAACTTCCTTGACCATGTCGACAAAGTCCTGATCGACCTTTGAGATACCCAGCCCCTTGGCGATCCCCATCTTATCGAGAAGGTCGACCTTGTCGTAATAATTAACTTCCGTTTGTCCGTGAACCGTTTCTATGTCCGCGGCTTTCATATAGGCAAGTACAACGCTCTTCTGCCGGATAACGTCAGTACCGCTTGATAGGATGACCCGCGCATATTGATCTTCGGTAATAGTCCAGGTCTTTGTCGCGGCCGGGTTATCAGGGTCATTTGAAGGAAGTGTTACCTTGTTGCGCGAATCGCTGGCGTATATCGTATCGGTCGGAACCGTCGTTCCCGTCGTCAGATTCCGGTGGAACGGCGTAAAGACATAGTGATTGTCGAGCGGATTTCTGGTGACTGTATATTCGAAGCCGTCTATAGTAATAAGGTTAGAAGTCTTCGCCGTATCTATCAGATAGTCGGCCTTATGTTCCGCATCGATATTCGGGTTAGCAAGGACCTCTTCGTTCCATTTCGCGAACTTGTCGCTTAAGGTGTCGAAATCCGCTATCTCGTTGATCCTCGCGGGATCGCGCGCGCGGGAGATCGTTCCGTCACCGTCGGTGTCCAGGATACCGTCTTGTTTAAGCCTGTAGATCTGATCGAATAGCGCGATATCCCTGGCGTTGACTACACCGTCTTTTCCGGATACGGCAAAGTCAGTTATACCCTCTTGCGTGATCGGGTCTGTCCAGGTCACATACTGGGTCAGGTCGACCGTCGTCGCCAGGTCGGCGGCGAAGAATTTCTGCATGTCCGCGACAACGGTACCGGATGTTATAAGATCGATCATATCGGCGACCGCGCGGGCATCCGTCTTGGTAAACTTACCGTCGCCGTCAAAATTCAGCGCGTCCTGTCCGGCTTTTTCGACGATATCCTGTCCCGCGAGAAGATCCCCTGCCAGAGCCGCATACTGCGGATGTGTCTGGGCATATTCGTTGAAGACATAGCCGGCCGGACTGGTTGTATTACCGTCAAATTTTCCGTTCGGTTTTGTCTCGCCGGGCTGTATCGCATCGTAGAAGGGTTCACCGGCGTCGTAATGGCCGTTATGGTTCAAGTCGAAGAAATATTCCGTTGTCGGAGAGCTTGCCGCAAGACTAAGATCCTGGCCCGCCTCCACATAAGAATCGCCATCAAAGTCAAAGGCGGTGAATTCACCGGCCGCGACCCCGTATCCTAAATAATCATACAGCATGAGCCATGACCGATAATCCTGGTTATCGATGCGGTAATTGTGGTCCGTATCGATAGCCGACGTAGCCGCTTTATACGCGAGATCCGCATCGAAACCGTTTACGATACCGTCACCGCTTATATCGGCGCGGTTCAGATCTTCCTGGGATAGCGCGCTGGCCTTGAGCACCGATTGCATCATTTTCTTCGTGTCGGCGAGCTCACTATCATCGATGGAGCCGTTCCCGTCCTTATCAAGGCCGGTGAAATTAAATACCCCTTGAAGGACCTGGAGGACCTCATCGCGGCCTATCGTTCCGTCGCTGTTTATATCGAGCTGCGCCGGCGAGAATATCGTCGACAATTCGTCCCGGAGCGACTGGGTATCGATATTCTCATATCCCGTATAGCTCGGCGTAATCTCAGGCTTGACCTTTAGTTCGGTCGTCAGCGTGCGCAGGGCATTCTGGAAAGCGGTCTGCTGCGCACGTTCTTCGGGGGTCGGGTTGACCGTATTGGCAAACACATCCTCGAAGTTCGTAAAGATCTTATCGGTAAGGACATTTTTGATTTCTGCCAGCTTCTGCTCATATCCGAGCTGTACGTTGTCAGCGCCCATCGAATACCCGACCTGCCTGGCCAGGGTTTCGATGTTGTTAATATAATTTTCGGCATCCGCCTGTTCCGTCGAGGTAAACGTGGGCACCTTTACGTTATGCAAATTGAACTGCTGGGCCGGCGACAGCGCTGCAAATTTCGCGTCAAATTCGGCGTGCGCCTCTGTTTTTACGGTATTTAAGGTGTCGATCTGCTTACGGACATCCTTCGCAAGCATGATCCGGTCAAGGATGTCGTACATGCCTTCCTTATCCTGATGATCTATCGAGCCGTCTCTGTTGACATCAGTCGCGTATTTTTGAACGCGGCTTAAGATATCATAGTCCTTGACCGTTAACCGGCCGTCCTTGTCAATATCGCCCATGCCTTTTTCATAGATCTTAAGATTCTCGCCGCTTGCAAGCTCGTTCATTGCATTCTGGACGTAGAAAAGGTCCTGGCCGTTCACGAGGCCGTCGCCGTTAATATCAGCCCCCGGCTTTGACATGTCGGCGCCGGGGATATATGTCTGCACGCTGCCGAATATGTTGAGATACCCCTCCGGCGGCGGTTTTGGCAGATTCTTTCCCGCTACGATAATGTCGTTAATAACCGTTTCTTCACCCTCGGGCATATGTATCTTGCGCTGATAACTCTCGAATATATTCTTCGGGAACGGGTTATACGGCAGCATGTCACCTATCGTGGGTTTGTTACCGACGTCGTTCTGTGTAACGAAGTTCGCCTTCGCGATATCCTCACGTTTGATCGAAACATTCAGGTTTTTGTATTTTTCGATCATGATGCTGTCAATGAACCGCACCAGTCCGTCCTGACGGAAAGACATCATATCCTGGCGCGCCTCCCGGACGATGGCAAGGTCGGTTGCGTCGATCCGCTGGTCATTGGATATATCCCTGATATCAAATTCGTACGGGTTCAGCACTGTCGCGCCGGTAAAGCTCTGGGTTTCATCGAACATGTTTGCCTGCTCATAGACCGCATACGTGGCTATGGATTTGGCCAGTTCGTCGATGAGGAGCACATCCTGACGGTCGAATACACCGTTTGAATCAAGGTCATAGTATGTATTATCGCGGACATCCATCGCCAGCCTGAGCGCCTGTACATCCCGCATATTGATGACGCCTTTGCCGTCGGTCGTATCAAAATCAGCCTTGAGGTACCGGTCGATACCGCGTGTCTTATTCGCCCAAAGCTCATCCTGGCTTATGATCTGCTGGACGCTGAGCGGGTCGGAGGCATTCGTCAATGCGTTCATCCGGTCAACGAACGTCTGCATTGCGGCAAGGTCGGCGACAAGCCCCATATCCGATACCCCGCCATCCGCCTCGCCGTTATCGTTCGCCACATAGTCACCGTCAACATCGATATACCCCTTGGCGATTGCCTCGATATACCTGCCGTCTTTATTATCCAGCTTGCCGTCGGCATTGAGGTCGAACTTCCTATATATTTTGAAATCGAGGATCTGATCGGTATCCAGGGCGTGCTTAACGGTCAGGAATTCGGCCCTGTCGCTTCCGGTAATGCGGCCGTCCGCGTTCAGATCGAGCATACGGAGCGCGTTTGAATCGAAGTGTATATCGAGTAGCGCCATATCCGCGTCATCTACCCTGCCGTTTTGGTCGAAATCAGCCTTCTTGATCACATCGGCTGTAATATACGGTTTTGACACACGGTCCGCGCGGTTAGAGACGATCTCGCGTAACTGATCGACATCGGAAACCTTTGTCGACGTGCTGGTCAGCGTGATAATACCGTCCCCGTCGACATCTGCGACATTTTTCATGACCTCGTCAAACGCGAGCGGGGCCTTTTCTATCCAGGCATTCGCCGTTTCGATCTGCGCATTCAATCCGTCGATCTCAGCCGTAAGGACATCGATATCGTTCAGATCGACTTGGCCGTCACCGTTCTCGTCAGAGGCAAGTATCTCATTCCGGCCGGGGATCTTTCCGCTTATATACTCGTCCATGAGGGCAAAATAGTCGGCCTCGCCATCGGGTGTAACATCGCCGTTATTTCTCCGGCCGATCACCTCGAGAACGCCGAGGCAATTATCGATAAGCTGTTTATCAGTCTTATTGATAAACCCGTCGCCGTTTATATCCGCTCGTTTGATCATGTCTTCGGTAATACCGTTGGCGCGCATCTTAAAGACCTGTTCGATCGCCTGCACGTCGCCGGCCCCGACTCCCGGTCTTCCGTCAACATCGACATACCAGTCAAAAACCTTGCCTAATGCGGTTACATCATCGTTATCGATGACGCCGCGCTTGTCAAAGTTATACCGGTTGTAATCAGCCTTTGTCAGATACCTGCCGTCCTTCACTCTATTAAAGATGTTTTGGGCAAGTACGAGGTCGCGCCCGTCAACAGTGCCATCCATAGTGAGATCATACTTTACGTAGGCAGGGTGATTCTTCATGGTGCCCATCATCTGATACGCCGTATCCAGATCAGCCTGTGTTGCTGTGGGAGGCACAGCCGCCATCCGTGAGCGTATACCATCGGCGAAGGTAACCCATTTGTCGATCGCGGCTATATCGTCGCTCGTGATAGTGCCGCCGCCATCGACATCCGTTTTATCAAAATCATCGGGGATAACGACCGCATCCCTGTTCGCATAGGTGAGGACCGGCCCTTCATAGGCCAGACCGATGTTCAGGATCATCGCCTCAAGCGCCTGCAGGTCAAGAAGCTTATTTCTCTGCCCGTCACCGTCTATATCGGCATTCAGGTAGTTTGCCAGCGCGAATTTAAGATCATCGACGTCTTTACTGTCCACAAAATGATCGCCGTTCACATCAGCGGTAAGTTCCCATGCCGGGTTATAGGCCGTATCCATACCGATGACCGCATCAATATAAAATCCGTCTCGCCAATCAATAGCGGCGTCATTATTCACATCCATGTACGGCCGATACCTGAGGCTTTCCTCGGCGTAATTATAATCGGCAATGCTAATCGTGCCGTCACCGTTCAAATCGAACTCGCCGCGCCGCGTCAGGCGTTCGCTCAAGTTCACGGCCTTCTTAACGGTATCGATATCGGCGGCATTGATGCCTCGGTTCGGATCCTGAGTGTTATCCCTGTCACCATTGACATCAAACACATACAGGTCGTTGATATCGACTATACCGTCATTAGTAAAGTCGGCTTTCGCGATATCCGCTACAAGGGCTTTTGACCGGCCGTGATTCGACAGGATGTCACCATAGGCATTGATCGCGCTTAAAAGATAGTAATCATTTTCATCAACGCTGCCGTCGTTGTTAAGATCGGTGTCAAGGAGCCGCTTTGCAATAACATCGGTTATCGGCGTAATGGCCTCGCACCGTATGGTATCGAATTCCGATGATGTGTCAGGAGCCGAATAAATACCAACCGCTCCGGATTGCAGGGACTCATCATGAGCAGTAAACTGCGCCTGGCCGTCCAGGAATATTGTAAAGTCGGCGCCTTCCGCCTTTATACCGATCGTATGCCATGCATTCCATTCGTACAGCATACGTTCCGGCAGGTTACTCTGCGCAATAATGACCGGCACCCCCATGGAGACCTTTCGGAATTCAAGTTTTCCCGCCTGCATGTCTACGGTAACATCGTAGTAATTGAGCGGAGCGACAAAGCGGCCTTGAGGTTGAATCGCCCTGATAATAATACCCGCGGCGCCCGGATCATCCTTAGTAAAGCGTACCTCTGCGCTCATGGCGAGATCGGAGACATTCGACATATCATCGTCAAGCGATATCGACAGGGGAGCTTCCTTGTCATCATTAAGCCCGTCGCCATCCGCATCGGAAGAGGTCGCGGCAGGCCGCGAGTCCTTATCAAACGGGTTGGTCCCATTCCCGACCTCTTCTCCGTCTGAGAATCCATCATTGTCGGAATCCGCATCACCGCTGTCAATGATGCCGTCGTGATCGACATCCGTTGTGCGGCCGGTAATAAGCGACTCGGTAAGGCTGCTATCCTTGATTAAAAGTTTGTGGAATAACGCATCCGTAAACGCCTTGGTACCGCCGGCAGTCGAGACGCCATTGATCGCATCCGTAAGTCCGTTTTCGTAATGAAGAGCATCGGCAAGGAGCGCTGTCTTGAGGGCATCAGCGGATTTGAACGAATTCATATCAATGCTCCTGCCTAAGGTCACACCAAGAAGTGCGCTATCGCGAGGATCAGCGCCGATCATGGTATTCACCAGATTCAGGAATCTGGCATTGGTAAGGTTCGTAATGTCTACCCCCTGGATCACCGATGCCAGAGAATGATTCGCCGTATACATGGCCAGGACAGTTTGCAGAACCTTGGTATCCTGGCAGGCGTCCCTGGACAAGTCGACCGCATTATCGGCCAGCGCGCCGATTATCGCCGCAGATGAGACCATCCTATTCGTTATAATCGCATACAGCATATACCATGCCAGTTCGTCAATGCCTCCTTCCCCATCCCAATCAGAGTTGTGGCTATTCTGTATCCATTGGATACCGGCTGACAACGCCGTTTCCATCATCGTCTTGTCGGCCCCGGTTAAGGTGCTATTGACCTCGCCCAGATCAAGGCTATATTCCATGAAGGCTGCGGAGAGATCATTGCCGGCGTCTTTATAGTAATCCGCAAGCGATTTCGGCAAAGTCTTGCCGTTAAAAACGTTCTTCAATACCGCGCGGAATAACCGATCGGTGCCGTCGTTGTACGTGATAGCCGCCACACCGGTACCGGTCGATGCGCCGACGACTGAACGTGTCAAAGCGCCGGCGATGACACTCAGGCTGTCGGCAGTAAGCGTCGTGGTAAGGTCCATGTCCCGGATAGCGTTCAGTTTGTCGTCGTTGGCAGCCGACAGGAACGTCATAAGCGCTGCTTTAAGCTCGTTATTCAGATCGCTCCACGGCGTATCCGTCGCTGAAATCGCAAGCGACATAGTGCCGATACCGTCAATGAACTCTCCGGTATAGACCTTTTCGCGGACGATGTTTACCACGAAACGCGCCAGATCGCCCGGCTGAGAGCATTGATCGAGAGGTATCGATCGAATCTCTACGGCAAGCGACGGGTTAGCCTTTGCCAAGGCCTCTAATGCCTCTTTTTGCCAGCTGTCTGAGCTTTCAGCGGCGCTTGATACGCCATCGCCGTCGGTATCACTGCTCGTACCTTGAGGATGTTCAAGAGGGTTCCGCCAGTCAAATCCGTTGGCATATTCATAACCGTCTGAAAAACCGTCATTGTCCGAATCCGTATCAAGCCGGTCCGGGATTCCGTCTTTTTCGGAATCAAGATCATAGGTCGCCTGTGATGCGTAACGGCTGTTATTGACGTTCCAATCACCGGTTTTTTGACTCCATGCGTTGTCGACCGCGTCAAAGGTGTATTCATTGACCGTAGAAACGCCCAGTTTGCCGCCGATCGTGTTAAAATTCTTGAGTTCGAGGAGCGCCCTCACGATGTCTTCCTGGGTGAACACATTGGTTCCGATCGTAATACCCGTAGCCGGCATGAGAGAAAGCGCATTCAGGATATCGTTCATTTTTCCATTCGCGATATATTCCCGTATAAGCGCCAAGTCACTTTCATCAACAGTCGAATCATGATTCAAGTCACTCGCCATGACCTGAGCTAACGGTAACGTCCGCATCTTGTCTTCCACGCTTTGCATATCGGCAAGGCTGACAGTCGAAAAATCAATGCCGTTATTCTGGGCAGCTGTCTGCATCCTGGAGATAACAAGGCGGCCGTTCGCAAGCGCCGAATAATCTTTCGCGTCGATAATGCCGTCCTCATTGATGTCGGCATACCGGATATCATTTATAGTGTTCACGACATCAAGTAAAAGCGCCAGATCGGCGTTCGATACCTTACCGCAGCCGTCTATATCCCGCCTCGTCTCAGTCTGGGTGACACGCCCGTATGCGTCAGGCCGTAAGGCCGCTTCAGCTTGGGTTATGGTGCGGTTGCCGTTAGCATCAGGGCCGCTCGGATCAAGCATGTTCAGGTCGTCTATATCGACCTTGTGGTCGAAATTAACATCGCACATATCCAGGATCCGCTGGGCTTCTATGATGCGGTTGATAAGCACCCCGTCCTCGGTCGTGACCTCCCCGTCATTATTGATATCGTATTGCGAAGGCACGGGTTCCGTAAGAACAAACTTTTCTATCGTCACGCTCGAATCAATGCTCGACAGGTTTTCCATCTCAAACCGTATCGCATGCTGTTTACCGTCGCCGGCCAGGTCAAGTTTCAAGCCTGCCTCGGAAGCGACCGTATTAGACGCCCCTTCGGTAAAGGATCCGGCGAACTTGTCGTCGATGTAGACATTGAATTTGAGAACGGTCGGCTTACTCGACTTTGCGGTCAGCATAAAGGAATAGATGCCGTCGACATCGTTTGCGAGGAGCACGTCAAAGGTGAAGTCGCCCTTTGTCTTATTGGTCGACAAAGGCTGGGTCCCTGCGCCGGGAACACCCGCATGACTCGTGAAACCGTGCAGATTGCCAGCCGTGCCGGCCGGAACAATGCGTTTCGTGATCATCTGGTCAGGTTTAAAACCGCTCCATGTCGAGAAATCGGCAGCTGTTATCGCAAGGTCAGCGTTCATATCAGCCTTAAGAACCATGGATTTTGGCAGATAGTACTGCGGCAGATCGATGATCCTGCGGCCGTCGGGCAGCGTGCCGCCGCCGCTGGTGATAGCATGAAGGATCGATTCGTCGTAAACGTTGACATTATTATTACCGTCCACATCCTTGTACCCGGCAAGGCTGTCGGCATATATTTTCCTGTCTTTATAATCAACGATGCCGTCATTGTTTAAGTCATACACCGCTATTTTGCCTGCGCCTACCGTATTGACAAAGGCCTTGACCGAGCTGAAGGCAGCGCCGTCATCCACATTGATAAAGCCGTCGCCGGTCAGGTCTGAGGTATTGTCCAAAACGGCCTTGAACAAATCATATTCGGCGGCCTCTACTCGTCCGTTCGAATTCTGGTCAATGCTCTCTTTAAGCATCCGGCGGACGTTTTCCACCGCAACGACCTGCTTCAAATACTCGACATCGCCGGCATCGGCTTTTCCGTCGCTATTCAGGTCCAGATCGACACCCGTGTTTGCGTTGATAAGGGTCTGGAGCGCTTCTATATCGCCGTTATCAATGCGGTCATTGGCGTTAAAATCATATGCATACAGGAGATTCTGGTCGCCCGTGATTATCGACCACAAAAGGTTTGTGTCCTGACCATCGATAGCGTTGTCGCCGTTCAGATCGATCGGGTTCTTGTTGAACGCAATGACATCATTCGCATCGACCTTGCCGTCTGGATTCAAGTCCCCGGTCGGCCCAGCGATATCGGCCTGTATCTCATACAGTGCGCGCCGGGCAATATTCTTCATCGATGCGGGCGTAAGATACACATTCTTGTCGACGACGCCCATTTGAATGATGTCAAGGCAGTCTTCGGTAAGGGTCAGCGTCTTGACCGTCGTCGTCAGGCCGGTCGCCCGTTCCCTGATCGCGGCGACATAAACCTTGTTATTATCAAAGGTTATTCTTTGATTCGAAGCAGTTACCGCATAGTCCCTCACGCGAACGAGCGTTAAGGTCCCGTCCTGAATAACGACATGATACAGTTTACTATCGATCATTTTGTCGGTATTATTATCGTGCTGGTCCGCGCCGACCGCCCCCTGGACAGTGTACGATATGGCCGGATCATCTCTCCGGACAAGATTCCACGTATTGTTCGCGCCGTTATATGCCGCATCGTAGACCTTGCCGTTAATCCTGATATTTTTCACCGTTCCCTGGACAGAAACTTCCTCGCGCTCTCTGACCGTCCAGGTATTGGTGGCAAGATCCAGCCTGGTCGAATAGTTAATGCCGTCGATCAATATCTCATCTTTGATCTCTGTAAGGGTTAGATTGTTGCCGCTTACGTAGACCGTATAATCGGTGCCGTTCACCGTAACCGTTGTATCGGTCTTTGCCACTGTCCAATCCTCGCCCTGGTCCGTTGTCAGGGTCCACACGCCTGAGGCATCATCGTAAGAAACCGCGAACGATATATTGCCGATCGTGGCACCAGACGTGAACGAACCTGCCGAAACCGCCGGTATCGCGTAACTTGTCTCATCCATAACCGTAGAGGGGCCGTCTGAAACAAGATATTGCTTATCATTAACGGTCAGGATATTTTCGTTCGTATCCGAGGAGATCACGCTTGTATATACCGTGCCGTCATTATCTTTGAACTCATACGTCACTCCTGCAAGAGACAGATGCGTTCCATCGGTAAATATCTTATAAGGTGTCCTGCCTATCTGCCGCATTGTGTTATTATCGGCGACACCGATAACGCTTTCGATCACTTCGCCGCGCCGGAACGACCACGTCTTTGCCGTACGGTCATACGTGATGTCGTACTGAACCCCGCCGAGTTTCACGCTATCGGACACGACCGTTAATCCGAGGTGTTTAGTCAGCGCCGTATCCACCCAGGTCGTGATCGCGTAGGTGGCTGTGCCGATCTGCCGCAGCGTATTATTATCGCCCATCGTCAGCGTAAATTCGTTGATGCCGTCTTTCTGGAATATCCATTTCCCGTCTGCGGCATTCACATTGATCTTATAGATCGAGTTGCCAAGGACGATCCTTGCCACGTCTGCCGTAATATCCGACGGCGTGATCTCATAGGACGGTGCCGTCGCGGACGTAGGCTCGAGAACGCCGACATGATAATCGCCCGTATCCAGCCGCACGATTTTCGTGCTCTGAGCCACTGTCTGCGTCGGTTTGCCGGCAAGGGTAACGACCGAGGCATCACCGTAGGGAGCCGTCAGTTCGGTCAAAACAAGCCCGCTCGCGCGGTCATTGATATAGAACTTAAATCCGTCGATCCAGACCTTTTGGACCGTACCGCCCAGGGTACTGGTAGAGGCCCTCGCCGTATCGGGGTTACCTTCGTTATCGATCGGCACAAATTTGTAAATGCCGAATAGCGGCACGCGGTTTTCGACGGACTTCGTCTCAAGGCAGGTTACATTATATTGTTTGCCGTGTATAGTCATCACAACCGGCACTGCCTGCGAGCCCTGCGGCGGGACAACAGGCTTCACAGCCGCGGTAAATACACGCTTACGTTCAAGGACCAGTTTATTACCGTTTGCATCCGTCTCCAAGTGCGCCGTGTAAGCAACCGGTGTTGTCGGGAACAGGACATTAGCTAATTGGCCTGCATTATCGGTGTTTACCGTAACGGCCGTCGTTCCATGGGTCATAGTCCAAACCGTACCGTTATTTGTTACGGTATATTCAATGCCGTCAAGTGTGAGTTTATCGTTGTTCTTAACTTTGAACACGTACCGGTCCGTTCCTCCGAGATTCATGGCACGGTATAAGGCAATATAATAATCGAACTGTGCCTGGGTGTTCGTGAGCGCAGACTTGATGGCCTCAGGCGCGTATTGCTCTTTATAATACATACTGCTGAGCGTGTTCTGGATCGTATCGATCTTATCCTTCAAGGCTTCTATCTTTTTACGGGCCGATTCGATATCCTGTATCTTGACGTTAATATCGCCCTGGTCAAGTTTACCGTCCGCGTTAAGGTCAAGCTGGCTGAAGGTGGTATAACTTGCCAGGATAGCGGTAAGATCATCGTTATCCACCACCGCATCGCTATTGTACGCGATGGCATAGTAACGGTTGTTTATGCATACGATATCTCCTTTGGCCATTTCAGAACGGACCAGCCGCGTGAGCTTGAGTTCATTATTCGGCCCGGCCGATACCGTATAGATCGTGCCGTTAACGTCAATGCGGCAGGCCGCGTTCGACACGTAAGTCTTATCGATCGATGCCAGGCTGACCCTGCCGTCAGCAAGATCTGAAACCGTGTATTCTTTCCCGTCCTCAAGCGTAATAAACCGTCTGCCGAACTGAGAGTAATAGTCGATAATACCGGGGTTCTTTTCATCAAGCCGTATCGCATTCGTCATAACGTCACGCGTGACGGTATAGGTCTTCGTGCCGATCAGGATCTCGGCGCGGTCAGAAGAGGTCGTGTAACGATTATAGCCGTCATAGAGCGCATAATTACCGAAAACAGGATCATACTCTACCGTATATATCGTTCCGGCCAGGCTGATCGCCGCTTCTTTACTCAGGCTTGTAAAATTCTTGTTCAGGTAGAGTTTATTGTTAGTCTCGTTTATCGAATACAATTCCTCTCCTATTCGTACATAGCTCGTAACGGCCTGGAGCTTTATAGTTGTCGGGCCTTCGATAACCGTGTAGGTCTCTGTCCCGATCGTTACCAAACCGTGATTATCCGGCACGCAGGTGACCCCGAGCGGCGATATGAACGAATAATGCTCACCGCTTCTTTCGACCCTGTACGTATCGTAGCCGATATCGATCGCCCCTACGGCGCCGTCGCCGGAAGTAAGGCCTGTGGACTCAAAGGTATTGCGATCCGCATAATACGTCTTGGTCCCGTCCTTGGTCACGAATGTATACGAATTGTTCGGCGTATAGGCCGCAATATAATACTCAACGCCGTCTATCGAAACCGAGCGCTGGCTCGAGGTGTTTGGAACCGTCGATACGTACTGATTCCGCTCGGTCAGCTGCACTTCTTCATCGCCATTCTCCAGTTCAGTGCCCTTTACGTCATAGACTTTATGATTGATGACAATTATGTGTTTTTTGGTGACCGGTTCCAGATAGCTGCGCGGTGAATCGCTCGAATCCAGGACTCCGTCTATCGTCCGTACAAAGGTGTAGGTATCCAGGCCGCGGCGCTGGATCTCATACGTTTTGCCCTCGACAGATATCTCATGACCGGCGCCGACCAGGGCGGTCGGATTATAGATCTTTTCCAGGGATACGGATCCGGTATCGGCATTGCGGATGATACGATATCCGATATTGTCAGCTAATTTCACTTCCTTAAGGTTGTCCAGGCTTTCGTATGCGAGCTTGCTTAACGTGTCGGTAAATACGTACCGTCCCGCAGTTCCGCGTTTCGGATCGTAGGTATATTCGTATTCCACGCCGTTCATGCTGATGACATTGCCAGGCTCGACAACGGTACTCTCGGCGCCGACCTGTTCGAGAATGAATTTGTCGGAATCCGCGACCTTCCTTACCGCATACGTGATACCGTCGATCACGGTATAATTGTCAATACTGGTACCCGCAAAAGTCGGCGTGCCGTCAAGAGAGAACGCGTCATCGTCCGAGATGATGACCTTACCGCGGTATGTCTTATAAACGCCGGTTCCGTCCGTGATAACGTAATCGCCGTTATGGTAATCGGCCGGCAACGCGCCAAGCAGTTGTTCGATGCGGGACTCCTCGCGCGTAATTTCGTAAAGTTTATTGTTCAATACCGTGTAACTGCCGTCTTGGGCTTTTACGGAAACCGTCGGACTCACTTCACTAAGGCGTAATAAACCGTTTTGGCTTGCCCCTACCGTATACGTAGTCCCTTCAATCGTCAGGGTATTTCCGGCGCTGATGGTATCCTTATAAACATAACCGTTCAAAAGGAGGTTAAAGGTATTACCGGCGGCTTTGGCTACCTCATACTTACGGGACCCGATCATGATAGTACCTTCTGCCTCACTTATGAAACCGATCGGCAGAGAGGCATCACAAACATACATACCACGCTCAGATCCGTCTCCTAATAGTACCTTCGTATACCCGCCCGGCACCGTTGCAAGGAGAGCCTCATCGACCGGCACATAGGCCTCGTTGCCGGTCTTTGCCGTATAAAGCATGCCGTCATCCCTGACATAATAACTCGTCGAACCGATGGCGACGACCTGCATCGCCTTTCTGTCCGCTGCACCGATCACTAATTGCAATTTTGACAGTTTGTGTTCGCTGTCATCAACGATCGTATAGGTACGTCCATCCAGTTGATCGAGTTTTATGTCGGTACCGCTCTTGCCAAGCTCGATCACCTGTCTTCCGTGCACAAGGCTATAGTCGCCGTCCGCGTCTTTCAGGATATCATACGTAACGCCATGGATCGTCATACGTCCCCATGACGCCACCTTACCGGTAACCGTAAAACCGGGAGGCAGCGGTTGGCCTTCAGGTTGGATGAGGTCGAGTTTAGTGAGGTTTGTTTCAAGCCCCGTTGTATAGACACCGACGGTAAAAGAATAACCTGAAAGTGTGACACGTTCTGTCGTATAAATTCCGCTTGTTACTATCGTACCGTAGTATTGATTGACCCCGTCAGAAAACACATGCACGCCCTTATTGGCATCGTAGGTAACGGCATATTGGATGCCGCGCTCCCGCATCAGCTGTGCCTGGATCACGACTTCGATAACCTGGTCAACCGACCGTGTGATCGTTTCATTCTGTTTGGAAAGCTGGATACGGCCGTTATCCGATAATATTTTATAAATATACCCGTCTATCGTTACCGTATCACCGCGAACATCGCTTACGTAGGACGTATCCGTTACGGTATCGTAGAGGATGTACGTATTATCGGAATTCTTGCGGGTCAGGAACGTGCGCGTTACGCCGTTTATCTGTATGGCGAACACATCCCCTGACTCGTTCAGGCCGGCAATCTCCTCGGTCATTTTCCAGGCAGGCGTGGCGTCGTGCCACCATATTTTATACGCAATACCGTTCAAAACGATATACTTATCGCTGTGAGGATCGGTTCCGGTCGCGATAGTTCTATAGAGGACACCATTGCGGGTGAAATTAAGCGTGCCTCCCTCAACGTCACAGCTATAGGTATATCTGCCGACAGTCACCATATTCTGTATTGCCGCTTCTTGAGGGCTCCTGGATAGGTGTACCGAACCGGAGGCATTGTATGCGGCTACATCGAGCGTATACGAAAGGCCTCCGATGGTAATCTCATGCGTCGCCGCATTGACAGGCGCCGACGAGATCTGCGTAAGGCCGTCCGAGAAGATAAACCGCTTGGTGCCTGCATCGACCCGGACATCATAGGTTCTATCGCCTACCTTGATCGTTGCGACAGACTGGGCAAAGAGCTGAGCCGAAATAAGCGATACCAGGATGTTGCCGGTCACCGCATCTTTACTGATCTGATACGGCTTACCGTCCACACTCACGCGGCCTTTTTGATCGGCCGGGATACGCGTCTGGCCGTCGACAACAACAAAGGTATTGCCGTCCTCCTGAATGGTATATTGCCTGCCGTTAATAACAATGCCCTTACCAAGGACCACCTGAGACTGTTGTGCGGTTTCGACCAGGGTATAGCGTCCTGTCTCGGCATTGCGCCTTAAGATGAACTTCCTGCCGTTTAACGTTATTTCGCTGCCGAGCGATGTATTTCCCGCGTCGGTACCGTCGCTGACCGTGTAGGTCGCGTTATGCGTAACGTCAAGCCGCTCAAGATCGCCGGCAGAGATACGGACCTGGTTCAAGTCGATAATGGTCTGAAGGATATCCTTATCGCTCAACGTTGTGCCGGTACCGACTTTATCGATGGTTCCGTTACCGTTCAGGTCGACCACGCTGAGCGCATCCGTAAAATAGCTCAGATCGAGGGTGTTGATATATCCGTCGCCGTTAAAGTCCATAAGATAATGGCCGTTCACGACCGTATAAGCCTTCTGGGCGATGTAGAAGCGCGCGATGTCTTTAAGCCGGTCGATATCATTATTATCCCCGACCGCAGACACCTTACCGTCGTTATTATTATCGTTCGCATCGATGAATTTCTCAAGCAACAAGACGTCTGTCTCGTCGATCTTTCCGTCCTTATTGACATCGGCCCTTGCCACATACCCGGTTGTTCCGGCGCGGACAATGCTGCCGTACTGTGTCATGATATTTTTCACGTAGGTTATATCGCCGTTATCCGTGCATTCGTTATTATCGGCGTTATAGGATGTCGTGATATCATCGACGAGCCCCTCCCAATCGGCATTCGTTACGGCCCCGTCGTTATCGACATCGAACTTTTCGAGCGAGAAACCGGACCTGTTAAGGTAAAGTTCCTTGACCTCTATGCCGCGCGCCGGCCCGATATTCTTAAATTCGAACTTGATATTGTGGCCGGTTCCTTTGGTTAGGTTGAGCCGTATGCTCGACTCGGCATAACGGCCGGTAATGGCATCTACGGAAAGACTCCCGAAGTAGGCTCCGTCGACGTAAACCCAGACCGAATATTTGAAATCTTTCGGCACCTCAAGCCCCGGCAGCACACGCGCCGATAAACCCACATAGTATGCGCCTGTTTCGTCGACGTCAGCGGTATAGGTTATCGACGGCGATTGAGACGTTGTCGAGGTCGTCACGGATGACAGGGTCTTACGGTCGGCGTTCGGCGTAAAATCGCTATAGGTAAGAGACTGCGCATATTTGCGCCCAAAGAGGACTGATTCTCCCTTCCGTGACCCATCCCCCTGGCCGTCAGGCCATAAGCTCATAGGCGCATGCACGCCGTCATACTCATAAGCCCCGGGCCATAGCGTCTTGATCTTATTCCAGGTGAGTTCGATATCCGCGTTATTAACGACACCGTTATCTCCCGCGACATCGAACCTGGCATTACCGTAATTCTGGTAACTGAACGAGATCAGATCGATATCATCCTGGTTCACCATACCGTCGCCGTTGACATCGGCGCTGAGCCATGCATCCTGGATAAACTTTAAAGGATTTCTGATAGCCGTATTGGACGCGTATTTATTGTACACATCCAGGACCTTGACCATATTCTCCAGCCATGTCGCATCCCGTTCGTCTATGATACCGTCCTGGGTAAAATCATACAGCGAATCCTTTACCGCCAGGGCCTTTTCGAATTCTTCAACATCGGTATTATCGATCACACCGGCCTGTCCGGCAGCCGCGCTGTACATGCCGGTGACCCTGGACAGGGTGTCACCTGAATGCATTTTCCGCACATCGTATTCCATAGCCTTATTCTGAAGATACGTATTATAGGAAAGCGTGGCCATAGTCTGAAGTTTGGCCTTATTTTCGAGATCGACAGTCATCGTGGAATCCGACCTGATCGCGACGATCTGTTTCAAGGTGCGGTAATCATCGAAATTGATCACACCCAAACCGACGATATCGGCCCGATCGGCCTCTTTTTGCACCGAAATTGCGTTATTGATGGCGGCGAGGTCATCGGGATCGACCTTGCCGTCCCCGTTGATATCGGGTTTCGGGATCTGGGTAAGAACAATGCTGTTCTGGTTATCGCGGGTTACCCTGAAGATGTAACCGTCGATCATCACGACATCCATGTTATCTTTTACATAACTGGTATATTGTTTGCCGGTATCGGTCGCCGTGAACCGGTATGCGCTACCGACGATCTCTATCTTATAGGTCTTATTCAGAAGGACCATCGATTTCTCAAGCAGTTCTACGGTCCCGTCCAAAGCCACCTGGGTTTTATAAACCTTGCTCTGAATAACAACTTCGCCGAAACGGTTCGAGGTTGATTGCTCACCGGTATCAGTATTAATAAACGTAAACGTAAGGTCGCGGTTATGCCTGACCGCATAGGTTGTCGTTCCAAGGGTCAGGCCGAGTTCGGTCAAGGCCGCTACGGAAGAAACACCCGATGAGGACAGCCCACCTAACGCAATATACTCGATTATATCCGCTAAACCATCGTTGTCGCTGTCTGCCATACTATTTGATACCACGGATTTTGCGCCCCACACCTTTATCTCAACGGCATCAGGGATACCATCCGCATCCGTATCAGCGTTATCCAGTGTTCGGGCGTCAGAATAATCGCCGTATACTATCTTCTTATAAATATCCGGCACATCATCGTTGTTATGGTCTGTCAGGAGCCCTTCAGGGGTCATGGCAACATTCGTATATGACGCACCGTACAAGGCATAACCGAGTTTCGCGTCGATCCCGTTATCAGCCGTATATTTATAGAGCACGCCGTTAATCTCGACATTCGCGCTGGTCCCTGCGGGGCTGGCAACGGCCTGGGTTGAAACGTCGATAAAACTTATCTTC
>JAQUSE010000003.1 GCA_028715235.1 Candidatus Omnitrophota bacterium
CTGGTCCGACCTGGCCACCATGTCGGAGGCCGGCATAAACTGGTCATACTTAAACACCATGACCCTTGCCGGCGTCAACTGGGCGGACTTCCAGTACCTGACCACCCAGGGCATTAACTGGCAGGATCTAAACACCATGACCCTTGCCGGCATAAACTGGACGGACCTGACCGCCATGACGGAGGCCGGGGTCAACTGGCAGGATATAGGCGCCTTATCGACGGCAGGCATAAACTGGTCAGACCTGAACACCCTTACTCTTGCCGGCATAAACTGGTCCGACCTGACCACCATGACAGAGGCGGGGATGAACTGGACTGATATGGCAGTTCTTTCAGACGCCGGGATAAATTGGCTGGATCTAAATGTTATGACGACCTTGGGTGTTAACTGGCATGACCTTGCTTTGCTGTCGTCGACCGGGATTAACTGGTTCGATATCGGCTCAATGACAGAGGCCGGCATTAACTGGACCGAGTTGAAAATACTAAGCGAGGCCGGCGTCAACTGGACTGACATAATGACTATGTCGACGATCGGCGTCAACTGGAGCGACATTAATACAATGTCTAAAGCCGGCGTCAACTGGTCCGACCTTCAGTTTATGAGCGAGGCAGGCATTAATTGGCAGGACTTGGCTTACATGAGCGGCGTGGGTATAAACTGGACGGACGTCCACGGCCAGACGATTTCCGGCATAAACTGGACCGACATGGCATCGATGACATCCTCGAATATTAACTGGAGCGGGATTTCAACTTTGAGTGACAATGTCGACGGTATCATAGATGATATACAGACGATACGGACTACGGTCGAAGACCTCAATGTGGACGAGATCATAACAAAGCTCGATACCATAGAAACCAAGGTCGCTAAGCTCGATGATCTCGACGTCGATGCGCTTCAGTCGACGGTCGATGACATGCAGGCATTGATTGGCGCCGCGACCGATACCGGCGCTGAGGAATCGGTCTTCGGAAAGCTCAATTTGATAGAAAGCTATGTCGAGCTTATTGGCGCCCCGGCAGACGAAGGCACGGTGGATACGCTTTTCGGTAAGATATCGTCAACAAAGGGATATGCGCTCAATGCCTTTGAAGCGATAGAAGAGCTCCGTAACGAGATTGGCGAAAAGAACACTGATCTTAAGACAGGCCTTTGGGATTATATGGATAAACTGAGGGCGGACCTCGCGGAACTAAAGCAGATAACGAATGAACAGCTGATGTCAAAAGACGATGCGAGCGCCATGACCAAAAATATTATCGACTCCATGGTCAACGCTACAAATGAAGCGGCCAAGTCCATAGGCCTCAAGATAGATGAGGTAAAGACATTAAGCGGCGATCAATTGGAAGATATGCAAGCCGTAAAGAACAAGATAAACGAGATAAAGGAGATCCTGGACCTTATACGTCGAACCAAAGAAGGTGAGGGTGTTGTTGTGAAATCGTGGTTCGAAGTTGAATAACGGAACGGACAACCTGCCGAAATATGAGACATATTAGACTAATTACTTTGATTGTTGTGTTATGGACGCTTATCGTAATCTCCGGAACGGTATTTGCCGACGTTGCATTAAAGATAGTAATCGCTAACGGCTCGGCCTCCGAAGAGAAGGACGTTCCTGTTTATTATAATCTGCCTGCCGGAGTTAAAAAGGATGATGTCGTCAGCGCGGACGGTTTAAACGTCGATTACGATGCGCAGAAGGGGCTCTATTTTGTCAAAGGAAGCGTGAAGCTGAAACCGATGGAGTCCTCGACGATCAAAGTTGTCATTAAAGATGTATGGAAAGTATCGCCGCAGGATGTCGAGGAGCTATCGACCATACTGAAGGACAAGATGAATTCGATAAAAGACGAAAAGGTAAAGGAAAAGCTTAATCTGGTCGAAAAGAGCATAAGCTCAAAGATCGAGGCGATCCTGAAAGATCAGGCCGACTATGCCGACGACATAGAAAAGAGGATGCAGCTGTTTTCCGCAGTCAACGAAAAGATCTCGGCGATAAAGAACGATATCTTTTCGCTGGATACTCTGGTATATGCAGGGGGGTGGAAGGAAGAGGACGCCGGGGCGATCACACTGATTATAGAAGCCGAGAACCCGACAGACAAAAAGCTAACGACGCCGGTGAAGTATTACCTGCCGAAGGAAGTGATCCCTGATTACGTGACCGACCCGGCCGGTTTTGCCATACGCTATGACGCGGAGAAGGACCTTTCGTTCCTTGAGAAAGAGGCGGCGTTTGAACCGAAAGAGAAGAAGCGATTTGCGGTCAAAGTCAAGAATGTTTGGCGCATATCCGAAGAGGTGTTAAAAGGCTTTATTGATGAGGCGTCAAAGATGAACGAAAAGCTGAAATCCACCGAATTGGCGAGCCTGGGCGCTTCGATGTACAATGACATAAAAAAGAAAGCGGACGGCATTATAGAATCCCAGAATAAGGCTGAGACGGTTATAGAGCATATCGCGAATTACCGGACCAACCAGAAAGCTCTCGACGATATAAAGGAGAGCCTATCGAGGATGCACAGGTTGTTCGAGGAGCGCAAAAAGGATGAGGCGATCCAGAAAAACCGCATAAAGAACGTACTCAGGGAGATCAATATCCTGCAGCAGGTAAAGAAGATGTCGGATGTCCTCATCAAAGGTAAGCTGCAGCAGGTGGGTGTCTGGAAGATCGTCCTTATCATAGTGCTTTTCGTTATAATCATTACTTCTTCATTCTATGTGATATGGTTCATGAGACTTCAGAAGGAAGATAAAATCGAACTGAAAAAAGTGGACACCGGAAAATCCGCCGAAAACAAGAAATAAGGCATAAAAGATTACGCTCTACCAGAAAAAAGTGATATAATACAAAAAAGCGGAGAATAACAAAAGATGGCGGATCTGCAATACAAGGAATACGGAACGGTAAATAAGATACGGGGCTGCATAGTAACCGTCGTTGGTCTCGAGAATTGCATCAACGGCCAATTGGTCAGATTCGGGTTCGGTACCGAGGGCACGATCATAGGCTTCGATGAGGTGGAGACGAGTGTCCTGCTGGTGAAGGAGAAAGAGCCGATCAAGACCGGAGATGCCGCTATAATGACGCTGGAACCGTTCAATACCGCGGTCGGGAAAAAGTTTGTCGGGCGTATAGTGAATGTGCTTGGTGAGCCTCTTGATAATCTTGGTCCGCTTGAAGTCGACAATTATTATCCGATATTCGCGAACTCTCCCTCGGTCTTGCAGAGGGAGGTAATGAAAGAGACTATAGAAACCGGGATAAAAGCGATAGATTCGATGATCCCGATAGGCCGCGGCCAGCGGCAATTGATCCTGGGCGACAAGATGACCGGAAAGACCACCGTTGGCACGGACATCATCCTGAACCAGAAAGGCAAAGGCGTTATCTGTATCTATTGCAGTATCGGCAAGGGTAAGGCGGCGCTTGACAGGGTGGTCAATCTTTTTAAGGCCAGGGATGCCTTCGAATATACGATGATCGTCGCTGCGCTCGCCGGCATATCGCCGGGGCAACAGTATCTGGCGCCGTATGTTGCGTGCTCTCTGGGTGAGTACTTCATGCATAAGGGCGGGCATGTTATCGTCATCTTCGACGATTTTACCAAACACGCGTGGGCATACCGTGAGATTTCACTTCTCCTCGGCCGTCCCCCCGGGAGAGAGTCGTACCCCGGGGATATATTTTACCTGCACTCACGCATGATAGAAAGGGCCGCGAAACTCTCCAAAGAGCTGGGGGGCGGCTCGATGACGTTCTTCCCGATCGTCGAGCTTCTCGAGGGTGACCTTACGGGGTATGTTTCGACGAATCTTGTCTCCATGACCGACGGACAGATATACCTGAGCGCTCCGCTCTTTGGCGAAGGTTTCAGGCCCGCGATCGACGCCGGATTGTCCGTTTCACGTATAGGCAATAAAGTCCAGTGGCCTGCCATGAAGGCGGTGAGCAAGTCCCTGCGGTTGGAATACCTGCAATACAGAGAGCTCCTGAGGGTCTCGCGCCTTAAGGCGGGCGGGCAGAAATCGGAAGAAGGGATGGACCAGATGAAGGGTGGAGAGCTGATATCGGAATTCCTGAAGCAGGATAAGGACGACCCGGTGCCTATGGTAAAAGAGATACTCCTGTTCTACGGGCTGGGGAAGAAGTATTTTCACCAGCTGAGCATAAAACAGGTAAAGAGACTGGAGAAAGAGATACTGGCGTTCGCGAACGAGAAATATCCGGACATAATAAAAGAGCTCTCCACCACGAAGAAGCTCACGACGGAAATAGAGGAGAAGATAGGGGAACTCTACGCCGAATACGTCAAAATACTGGAAGTCGACGCGAAGATGGATGAGATAAAGGCGGAGGAGGCCGAAAGGTGCGAGGCGCTCCTTAGGGATGCCGAGCCGGCCGAGGCCGGACAAAAAGCATAATGTGCGGACGTAAGGAATGGGGAGCGAGGGAAAGATCAGCCTGAAAGTGATGAATGCCGATATGGTTGTATTCGCCGGCGCTGTCGACAGTATATTCCTGCAGGGGGATACAGGGGAGTTTGAACTATTGCCATACCATTATCCCGTGTTAAGTTTGTTGCGGCAGGGCAAGATCATCATCAACTGGAGCAATTATATACCGATACGAAAAGGAGTGGTCAAGTTCTTCAAGAACGATTGTGTCATCCTGATAGACCTTGACGATTGACATATGAATACGCTTATAATCCTTCTTATCATGTTCGTCGTTGTGGCGGGACCGTCGGCGACCATAGCGCTTTTGGGGTTTGCGACGATAAAGGCGCTCGGGAGGAACCCTTCCGCCGCCTCGAAGATATTCATGGGCACTATATTGCTCCTGGTTTTTGTAGAGGCGATCTCAATAATAGCGCTCCTGGTCATATTTCAATTGTTCGGCGCATAAAAGAGAAGAGGGGTGGTATTATGTTCCTGCTTCAACTTGCTATCCTGCAAGCGGTAATGTTCGGCGCGGTGATCTATTTTCTGAAGAAGACAATGTACGGGGATACACAGAGCGCCGTTAAACGGCTTAACGAATCGTACCAGGATATGACGAAGAAAAAAGAAGAACTTGCCGCGAAAGTTAAACAGATGGAAGAGGAATTGCTAAAGAAGAAAGATGAGGCGGAAAAAATAGCCATCCAGATCAGGGACGACGCCGAAAAAGAATCGAAAGAAAAAGGGGATGCGATAACGAAGAAAGCCAGGGAAGAGGCCGAGCGCATAATAAGCGATACGATCATGATGAAAGATAAAATCCGGGAGGATATAAAGAAGGAAGAGGACCTTAAGATGCTGGATTACTGCAGCGCTATTCTTTGCGATACGCTTAAAGACTCAGTCAGGGATGAAGTCGATCAGGCCCTGGTGAAGGATTTCCTGGAAGGGTTGAAGGGTATGGACATGAACCATGTTCCTCCGGGTATCAACGAGATTGAGGTTGTTACACGGAGCAATCTGAGCGACGCGTTGAGGTCCACTATAATCGAAGCGGTAAAAAGGAATACCAAAAAGAGCGTGACGGTCAAAGAGACAGCCGACGGCACTATAATAGGCGGTGTTATCATAAAGTTCGGAAGCCTGGTATTGGACGGAAGCCTTGCCGGCAAATTGAAAGATGTCACTGCGGCCAGGAAGCAAAAGATAGACGAAAAGATGTAGGACCTATGGGAAAGACCGCAAAGATAAAATCGGATCTCGACGATGTGTCCTCGCTGGTGGAGATAATCCAGATTCTGAAGGATGTCGCGTCGAACCATTTTTATAATACGGCGAAACGAAAAGAGAAGTTCCTTGAGTTCGCGGAGTCTTTTTCGGAATTCTTCAGGATGGTGAGCCTTGCCGAGGCGAAGAGCCCGCTCGTCCATCCGGCCGGCGACCAGGTCGCGTTGCTCGCCGTGACGTCGGAAGGCGGCTTCATGGCGGAGATGAACGCGAAGGTCGTAAGGACCGCCGTGATGGAGGCGGAAAAGTTTAAAGCGCATAAGTTCATCATGATCGGCTCCAAGGGCGCGGATAAGATGCGTCAGCTCACAAAAGATGAATTTACGTTATTTTCCGATATCGAAGAAAAAGGGCTCTTCAGGACCACAATGGAAGTGAAGGAACATATCATCAAGGAAGTCGAGGCCGGGCGCATAGACAAGGTCTTTGCCGTATATCCGAGGTCGAAGACTATAAACCTGATAAAGCCGTTTACCGTCAAGCTTCTTCCGTCCGAGGAATTGATAACAAAACAGCTCGATATGAAGGATACGATAGAAAAGGTGATAGTGGAGTCTAGTCTTGATGCCGTGATCCATTATCTCGCGGATATCTGGCTCACCTGCAGGATCTATGAAATGCTGGAGGACTGCGTTGTAGCCGGATTTGCCGCGCAGTCGCAGCAGCTGGAGGCCAGCCTCGAGAGGCTTAAAAAGGATAAGAAGGGCCTGGCGCTTACCTTCGTGAAGGCGAAGAAATCGGATATAGACAAGAGCCTGCGCGAAGTATTTACCGCAACCATGCTTACAGGAAGACGATGACGCCCGAAGATAGAAAAGTGCCGGAAGACGCTCCCGTCGCAGACCGGCCGGTAAGCGAAGGGCCCGCGGCTATCCCCGCGACAAAACCCGGACGGATCATATCCGTCCAGGGACCGGTAGTCGACGTAAAATTTGAGGCAAAAGACGACATGCCGGGGTTGTACGAGATCTTAAATACAAAAACATTTGACGGCAGGGGAGTCATGCTGGAAGTTGCGGAACATCTTCCGGGAGGCGCGGTCCGGTGTATTTCGCTGTCTTCAACGCTGAACCTGCAAAAAAATTCATTCGCATATCCGACCCATGCGCCCGTTGTTATTCCCGTCGGCGATGAGTTATTCGGAAGGATACTGGATGTCTCCGGTATGCCGCTCGACAACCGGCCGCCCGTCACAGCCAAGGAGTCGCGGCCGATCCGCAGGCCTGTATCAAAGCCGGGTTTCGATCTACGGAACAAGGCGGCGGAAAAACCGCAGATCCTTGAGACAGGGATAAAGATGATTGACCTCCTTTATCCGCTCGTCAAGGGCAGCAAGAACGGGGTCCTGGGCGGAGCCGGTTGCGGCAAAACGGTCATCATCCTGGAGCTCATCAACAATATCGTCAAGAAATACAGCGGCGCGTGCGTCTTTACCGGCATAGGAGAGCGTATCAGGGAAGGTAATGAGCTGTATTACGAGCTGGCAGAGCATAACCTGCTGGAGAAGGTCATGATGGTCTTCGGGCAGATGGACCAGCCGCCCGGCGCGCGGTTCGAGATCGTGAACACCGGTGTGACGCTTGCCGAATATATTCAGGGGAAGAACAAAGACGTCCTCCTCTTTATGGACAACATATTTCGTTTCGTGCAGGGAGGGCAGGAGGTGTCGACTCTCCTGGGAAGAGTACCGTCCGAAACGGGGTACCAGCCGACACTGGCTTCCGAGGTCGGCGCGGTACAGGAGAGGATACGTTCGGTAAGAGGAGGCGGGTCGATAACCGCATTCCAGGCGGTCTACGTCCCGGCGGATGATATGACCGACCCGGCGGTCGTCGCGATATTCAGCTATCTGGACTCGGTCCTTAAACTATCCAGGGATCTCGTTCAGAAAGGGTTTTATCCGGCCATCGATCCTCTCTCCAGCAGCAGCACCAACCTCGATATAGCGATCATAGGCCGCCGCCATTATGATGCCGCCCAGAAAGTCATTTCCATGATAAACAAGTATAACCAGCTCCATAAGATCGTGCAGGTCATAGGCGTGGAAGAACTCGCGAAGAACGACAGGATAGATTATGAACGCGCCGAAAAGATATTGTTTTTCATGACGCAGCCTTTTTTTGTATCGGAGGTATTTACGGGCAAGAAAGGGGAATTTGTTACTACGGAAGAAACGATAGAAAGCATCGAAAAGATTCTGAACGGCGAATTCGACAAGCGCGACGCCAAGAGTTTTTATATGATAGGGAAGGCAAAGTAACGGAAAATGGACTCCTTCGAACAGGAACTTTCCAGGAAGCTGGTGGCGGACAAACTCATTTCCGGCGAAGCCGTACAACAGGCGGTCGCCGAATGCGAGAGCCTTAACTGCTCGCTTTTGTCGTGCCTCCTGAGCAAAGGGCAGCTGCCGGAAGACGTTCTCCTTACGGTGATTGCCTCGATCACCGGCCTTTCTTACCTGGATCTTAAGAGCGCGGTGATCGATGACGCAGCCGTGAAAGCGGTGCCGTCAAAGTTCGCGTGGTATTATGAATTTATGCCGGTCAAATTGGAAGGCAATAAGCTTACGATAGCGGTTGCGAGTCCCTTGAGTCTCCGGATCCAGGATGAGATACGGTTCAGCCTGCGGCACGATCTCGCTGTCGTATTAAGCAAGAAAGAATATATAATTGAAAGATTAAAAGAATACTATGGGCTTGGCTCGGATACTGTCGAGCGTATGGTGGCGCACGGGGAGCAGGTGTCGAAGGTCTCCGGTGCGGCCCACACCTACGCGATAGACGAAGCGGGAAAGATGGCCGAGGACGCCTCGGTCATAAAGCTTGTAAATCAGATAGTCCTCGACGCCTACAGGAGGCGCGCGACCGATATACATATCGAACCTTTTCGTGATAAACTCAGGCTCAGATACCGGGTGGACGGCGTACTGCGCGATCAGAACGTCCCGGAGAACTTCCGCCATTTTGTACTTCCGATTCTGTCGAGGCTTAAGATAATGGCGAATCTCGATATCTCCGAACGCAGGATCCCGCAGGACGGGAAAACATCCGTCAGGACGCAGGATCAGGTCCTCGACCTCAGGCTATCATTCATACCGACCCCGCACGGCGAGAGCGTGGTCATCAGGATACTGCCGCGGAAAATGTTCTACAGCCTCGAGAGCCTCGGTCTTTCCAAAGACGACCTCAATATGCTCGAGGCGCTTATCAAGAAACCGAGCGGCATCCTGTTCGTTACCGGCCCGACAGGTTCCGGCAAGACGACCACCCTGTACGCGTGCCTTAAGAAGATAAACAGGGTAGAGCAGAAGGTCGTCACGATAGAGGATCCGATAGAATACGAGATCGACGATGTGACGCAGATACAGATAAACCCCGATGTCGGGCTCACGTTCGCTTCGGGCCTTAGAAGCATGCTACGGCACGATCCGGATATAATAATGGTAGGCGAAGTCAGGGACAGAGAGACCGCGGACATCGCAATACGCGTCGCGCTTACCGGCCATCTCGTGATGTCGACGATCCACACCAACGATGCCGCCACAGGAGTCACGCGCCTCGTCGACATCGGTATCGAGCCGTACCTTGTAGCCTCCAGCGTTGAGGCGCTTATCGCGCAAAGGCTCGTCAGGATGATATGCCCGCATTGCAAAGCCGAGAACAAGGACTTAAGTCCCGGTCTGCAGAAAGATATAGTCGAGAACCTCAGCTTATCTCCCGGAAGCACCGTAAAGGTCTATAAAGGCGCGGGGTGCAGCAGCTGCAACTTTACCGGATTTTTCGGCAGAATGGCTATATATGAGATCCTGCTGGTAGATCGGGAGATAAAAAATCTTATCGTAGAGAAACGTCCTGCCGCCGATATAAAGCGCCAGGCGATAAAGAACGGGATGCGGACGCTGATGCAGTATGGGTGGCTCAAGGTGATCGAAGGCCTCACCACCCCGGAGGAGATCTTTAACGTATGTCATGATTCGCGGTCCGATCACGATGAGCCTAAAGGGCCTCCGGAGCCCTTCGTCACCGATGCCGGGGCAGCCGGTCAAGCCGTTATCGATTTTGAAAACGAAGTCGCCATAGAGCACGAAAACAACATGCGGATATACCCGAGAGCCGCTGTTAGAATGGCCGCCAGGCTCATACTTATCGAGAAGGGCAGCGGCGATGTAATAAAACTGAACACTGCCAAAGGCGGCATAAAAAACGATCTTTTGTCCAAGAGCATGATAGACGAATCCCCGGCGGAGAAGGTCATGGACTTCGAGCGTCTGGAGTTCGGCGGCTCCTCCGTAAATATGAGCGCCGGCGGCATACTGCTCGAATCCACTTACTCCGTACCGATCGGATCCATAGTAGAAGCGAAATTCGCGCTTCCGGGTAAGGCCGAAACGATCGCCTGTCTTGCGAGGGTCACGCGGGTGGAAAAGGACTTACCGCGGTGTTTTTATATCGCGGTATGTTATCTGGATATGTCGGGCGCGGACCGGAGCATCATAAGCAGATTTGTGAAGACCGAACTTTTCAAGCATAAGATAATCTAGCGGCAGACGGCAGGGGTTATGAAAACATTCACGTACAGAGCGAAGAATACCGAAGGCGAAATCAGGGGCGGCATCCTGATCGCCGACAGCGTCGAAGAAGTTGTGGAGAAGCTGAGTCGTGACGGTTATGTCGCCACATCCGTTAAAGAACACGACGCGAAAGAACGCTCGAGTGCGGCACGCCCCGCAAGGATACGCTTTAAAGAACACGCAGTATTCGCCAGGCAGCTGGCCAGTTTTCTGAAGGCCGGAGTGCCGATACTGAGGGCCTTGCAGATCCTCTCCGAACAGACGGGCAACCGCTATCTTAAGGGTGTGATCGGTGAGATAGAAGACTCCATTAGGAAAGGACGGACCCTGGCGGAGGCCCTCGGCAAGTACCCCGATGCGTTTACCCCATTTTATATCGCAATGGTGCGTGCCGGCGAAGATAGCGGTACCACGGAGGAAGCGCTTGGCCGGATCGCGCAGTATTACACAAAACGCGCCGAGTTCATCGCTAAGGTACGGTCTGCCCTCACGTATCCCATACTGATCGTTGTGGTCGGCTTTTTTACCATCCTCTTTGTCTTCACCAATGTCATACCGCGTCTCATGCCGCTCTTCGCCGATCTCAATGTCCAGCTGCCGCTGCCTACGCGGATCCTATTGGCGATAAGCGCTTTTACGAAAGCCTACTGGTTCTACGCGCTCCTGGGAATACTGCTTATCGGGGTCTTCGTCGCGAACGGCCTGAAGAACAAGCCCTTCAGGATGCAGGTATCAAGATTAAAACTTAAGGCGCCGATCTTTGGGGATTTTGTATTTAAATCGGAATTTTCAGGATTTGCCCGGGCAATGGAGATGGCGCTGCACAGCGGCGTTCCTATCATCTCCGCCATGGAGATCTCGCTGCCCATTATTCGGGAAGAGGCGTTGAGACAGGGCCTTGTTGAAAGCAAAAAGGAACTGGAGGCGGGCAGGTTTTTGGGGGACATCCTCCGCGAATCGCGTATCGTTACGCCTTTCGTGTATAACCTGGTAAAGGTCGGAGAGGAATCGGGAAGGCTTGAAGAAGAGTTGGGCAATATAGCGAGGTCGTTTGAGGATGACTGCGAGGAGAACATAAAGGCCCTGACGACGCTTATAGAGCCGGTCATGGTCCTTATCATAGGATTGATAGTAGCTTTTATAGTGAGCGCCACGCTCCTGCCGATCTTTCAGCTGAATATCATAAGCCTTTAGCGGCATATCGGTCCCCCGCCGCTGCGCGGTGTAGCCTGCGGCTCGGGACGATTTGCCGAAAAGAACGCAATAACAAATCGGAGGCCATTATGCAGTATGTACCGTTGCGGAGATCCGGATTTACCCTGATAGAGATCCTGCTGGTGGTGGTTATCATAAGCGCATTGGCCGCAATGATCGTTCCGCGCCTGTCGGGCCGATCGGAAAAGGCCAAGGAGAGCATAGCAAGGGCGGATGTGACAGCCAGTATTCCAACGGCATTGAAGCTGTATGAGCTTGATAACGGCGTCTATCCGTCCACCGCGCAAGGGCTTAAGGCACTCATCGCGCAACCGTCGGGTGAGCCTGCGGCGCATAATTGGAGCGGGCCGTATATTGAAAAAAGGTCGACCCTGGATCCCTGGGCCAGGGAGTATGTCTACCGGTATCCCAGCGCCCACGGCTTAGATTACGATCTCTATTCTTTAGGAAGGGCCGGTAAAGACGATGACAACGTTATAGGCAATTGGAAATAGCAGTATGAAAAAAAGCGGTTTCACCCTATTCGAGGTTCTCCTGGCGGTTTGCATTTTGAGCGTAGGGGCGACAACTGTATTTCAAGGGTTCTTTATGTCCGCAAGCGCCCTCCGGCATATCGATAACAGGATATACGCCGACCTTGTCATGGCGCAAAAGATATGGGAAATCAAAGATATGTTGAATACCGGCGCTATAAAGGGCGGGTATTCGCTACGTTCGTCGGAAGGAACGGATACGAAGTTCGATTGCGCGGCGCAGCTTGTGAAGACGGCGCTCTTTACCGATCTGTACACACTGACATTGCGCATATCCTGGACTGAAGGACGGAGGGCAATAACGCTTAACCGCCATCTCTATATCGCCAAGGTATGATGAACTATTGCCATAGAGGAAGAGGGGTCAGGGCCAGAGCGGCTGTTACACTGATCGAGCTGATCATTGCCGCAGCGCTGGCGGCGATGGTGGGAATGGCCGTCTATAAAATACTCTCCGGCGGTATTACGCTCTGGAGGTGGCACGACGAGCATCGTCCGCGCGTCGATGCCATGATATTCTTAAACAGGATGGCCTATGATCTCAGCAGCGTCTGCGATATCGGCAGCAGCGCTTTTAACGGTGATAGCGATAATATGACTTTCTTCTGGCATGATACGCGTTATCTTGCGTTTCACAAGGAAGATGTCGTGTCTTTTGGAAAAGAAGCTTTTCCTGCCGTGCGCCGCATCGAGTATGTTTTTATGCCGCAGAAGAGGCAGATCCGGCGGCGGGTCTATCGCTTCGGATCCCGGGATTCGGAAACGGACAACGTCGTCCTGTCCGGAGTTAATGACTGCCGGTTCGATTATTATTTCCGGGATCCTGAGACGGCAAAATTGTCGATGTACGGTTTTACCGCAAGTCAGGTGCCGAACGGTGTAAAAATCACCATCAGGCTTTCCGGCAGCGACCCGGCGGAAAAAGTCTTAGTACGGACCATCGAGGTGCCATTCCTTGGATAGCCCTGCCAGAGGCAGCGTTCTTATTCTTCTTCTGTGGGTCCTGCTCTTTGTAAGCACACTTGCCGTTGCGTCTTCGCTCGGCACGATGCAGCAGGTGCGCGCCGTCGAAAAGATTGAGACGCGAGAGCGAATTTATGAGCTGGCCGCTTCCGGCGCGCTGGCCGCTGTCGATGCCGTCAGCTCATCAACAGTACAGGATATGGCTCCAGCTGTTGATACCCTCAATGATCTATGGGCAGACGACGCCGCATTATTCAAAAATGTGCTGATCGGCAGTGCCGGTTCGTATACGGTGAGCTATGACCGTACGGACGATATTACGGGTGCCGCCGAAACAAAATACGGAGTTATCGACGAAGAGCGCAAGATCAATGTCAATTACGCCTCAAAGGAGGTGCTTGTTAGACTCCTTTTCCGTACCGCCGGGCTAAGCGCTGCCGGCGCGGAAGAAACAGCGGGCGCGATCATTGATTGGCGGGACGCGGATAATATCATGGGTGACGGTGAGCAGGCGATAACCGAAACGGCCCACTATAGTGCCACCGGGCACGGTTATGTGCCGTCTAATACCCCGTTCCGGCTCCCGGAAGAACTCCAGCTCGTCAAGGGCATGTCCGCCGAGATATTTGCCGCAATACGGGATTATATTACCGTATTTGGAAAAGGCAGGGTAAATGTAAATACGGCCCCGAAAAATGTGCTCGTGGCCCTGGGCCTGCCGGAAGAGCTGGCAGATAAGATTATATACTTCAGAGCCGGTCTGGATTCCAGGGAAGGCACGCCCGACGATAATACGTTTTTTTCATCAGGCACTATCGATAAGGACCTTTCGGCGCAGTGCAGCCTGACCAGGCAGGAAAAAAGCGCTCTGGCAGCGGCAATTTCCGGCGGCGCCTTTGAGGTAACCTCGGAGACGTTCATGGCGGTTTCAGCCGGCGCATTGAAGAACAGGGATTTGTGTGGTACACTTGTATGCATATTCGACAGGAGCGGCCGGATCAAGTATCATGGTTATTATGTAAGTACTCTCACGCAAAAATAGGGTTTAAAGAGCAATGGCGCTGCCACTAAGTAATGTTATGCGTAAATCGAAAAGTTTTGTGCCCATAGAGATCGGCGAAAAATACCTCAACATCGCTCACATCATAGTTCAGAAGGACGGACAGAAGCTGGCGGGGGCGTTTTCCGGCGATATATCGGGCGCTTCGCAGGACGATATCGCGCGGCAGATCAGCGATTTCGTAAAGAACGCGCGCGCAAGGAGCCCCGAGATCATAAACGTCATACCGTCGAACTTCGTTATATCGAAGAACATAGAGATACCATCCATAGATAAGAAGGAGATACACGACATAATAGAGCTCCAGGCCGGAAGGCATACGCCATACGCGCGGGACGAAATCGTCCTGGATTATGCCGACATCGGAGTCTTCCACAATCGCTATACCAAAATACTTCTGGTCATCGTAAAAAAAGAGATTGTGACCAGCCGTTACGATATCATAAAGAAAGGCGGTTTTAAGGCAGGGAAGACCGTGCTGGCGGCCGAATCGATATCAAGGACCTGTTTCAACTCTTTGCCGGGCAAGCCGCAGAAACCCGTGGTCCTGGTGCATGTCGACAGCGCTGCTACGGACTTCAGCGTTATTCATGCCGGCAAGATGATCTATCTGCGGTCGATACCTATCGGCACCCTTCATATCGCAGCAAGGTCGGAAGAAACGCAGAAGGCATTCATCGACGAAATAAAAAAATCGTTAGATTCTTATCTGTCCGAGAATATAGAAGCTGTGCCCGTCAAAATATATCTGGCGGGAGCTGTAAGTCACCTGGCCGAGAGGGCGGTAGAACAGATTAGGCAGGCGACACGTATAGATACGGATCTGATGCCGTACAGGAATATATTTAAAATACCGGAAGACCAAAACGGTATCTTAGGGAAAAACGATGTTGCTTCCCTTTTGCCGGTGCTGGCGTCCGCGGCCATAGCGGAGCATATAGACTTCAATCTGATACCCGAAGATGTCAAGATCAGCCAGGAACTGAAAGCCAGGGCAAAGAAAATGACGCAGGCGGCGGCCTTCTTCATGGTGGCGCTCGTGATATTTTTTGCCATCCTCCTTACGGGACTCTTTTTCAAGAAGGCGTATCTCCAAAAACTGCTCTTAAGCTACTCGAAGGAGACCAAAGAGAGCAGGGACCTGCGCGACATTTCGGAGAAGACGGCCGTTGTAAAAAGATTTTTAAGCCAGAAGGGGCAATCGCTGGGAGTGCTTACGGAACTGTTCAGGTTGATGCCGAAAGAGTCGTACCTGAACAGAATAGAACTGAAGCCCGATAAGAGCATAACGGTAACGGGCACGGCAGACAGCATGCCGCGCGTATTTTCGATGGTGACGGACCTCGAGAACAGCGAGTCATTCAAAAGCGTCAAGGTCGATTTTACAAAATCGCGGCGGATAAACGACCAGGAGGTAGCGGACTTCGGATTCACGTTTTCCGTAGAGGGCATACAATAAGATGGGTAATTTCATAGAAACATTCATTGCCGGATTATCACCCAAGGAGCGAAAGATCCTGTACGTAACGCTCGGAGTGGTTTCTCTGGCCCTTTTTGACCGGCTTCTCATCGCTCCCATCGTCAGGGAATCCCGCTCGGTTGAAGAAGCCATAAACGCGAACATCGGAGAGATCAAAAAGAGCACCCTCATCCTGCGGTATAAGGATAAGATAATCAGGGATAACGATGATTATGGGATATTTTACACGACAGACGGTTTGTCGCAGGAACAACTGACAGCTTCTTTCTTAAGCGAGATCGAAGAGTTCGCAAAAGCCTCAACAATAGCTCTGACGAACATAAACCCCGTAGTTACGGAAGAGAAGGCGGGTTATGTGCAGTACAGCATTGTTATAGAGTGCGCCGGTAATATGAAAAATATCGTCGATTTCATATATGCCATCGATAACGCAAAGAAACCGTTGCGAGTAGTGTCGTATAACATCCAGCCGAAAGACAGAAATGTATACGACGTGAAGTGTTCGATGACGATAACGCGGGCTATCATAAGCCGGCAGGTTTCCGCACCTGCGGCAAAAGATGTTCCGGAAGACGCTGCCAAGAAGACCGCAAAAGACACCGCCGCAGCGCCTTCATAACAGCCGGAACGAGGAGCGCTGTGAGCGCGTACAGAGTGAAATGAAACGAACCCTGCCATACCTGCTACTGTTTTCCGCCGCTCTCTTTATCTCCTGCGTCCAGCCGCTCTATGGCTTCGATCCGAGGATCCGCGAACTTCTCGAAAAAGCCCAGCGGGCATACGACGAGGCGATATACGCGGAGAGCGTAGTGTGCTGCCAGAAGATGCTCGATCTGGAACCGGAATTCTACCCGGCGTATAACATCCTCGGCAAGGTGTATGCCGGGCAGGATGGCAGCGAGGAGAAGGCTATACTGTATTTCGAAAAATCGCTTGCGATAAAACCTTCCCAGACGGAGATATATAACGGTATCGCGGCTCTCTTCAATAAATTAAACAGGCCGGATGACGCGATCTCCTGTTTTTTACGGGGGACGGAACATGACCCCGATAATTTTGAGCTCAATTTCAACGCGGGTGTTACCTATCTCGTGGGAAAGCGCGATGCGCATAAGGCGCTGGAATTTCTGTCAAGGGCGGATAAGAAAAAGCCGGGATATGACAAATTAATATATCTTATAGGCCTTTCGAATTTCATAACAGGCAACAACGCGATGGCGCTCGACGCGGTCACAAAACTGCGGCGGCAGAAGAACGAATATCTGGCCTCGTATCTCGAGAGTTTTATGCGGCAGAACAGTAAGGGGCAGAGCGTCGATATGACATCGGCGGTGAAGAGTTATGCGGTACCGCCAAACGCCGCCGCAGGCGGGGAGAAGGCGAAACCTGCCGCGGGGAAAGTGAAAAACGAGGCCGCCATACCCGATGGCGCGCCAAAGGCTCCCGCAGCGCAAAGTAAAGCGAATGTGTCTGTCGGAAAACCGAGCACGAAGATGAGCGGATCCGGGACGGTCTATCTCAAAACAACGGTGAGTCCGAACGTTGAAACAGAAAAGCCGTCCGGAGAGGCGGTAGGTTTGTCTCCTGTTCAGGAACCGGTATCGTCCAAATAACCGGCACTACTCTTTATTCCACGCTACCTTATATACTACTATTTTTGTATCGAGGACGGGATTTTCTTCCTTTGCGAACAGCTCAAAGCATTTCAATCCCACGCCGTTCAGATAATAGAGCCTGAATAACACCGATGTCAGTACCGCCCGGGGCGCTATGATGGAGCTGTATTTGCCATCCGGATGCCGTATCAGCAATACGGATAACCGTATCGCGGGGTTATCGAGGCGTTTTTCGACAAGAATACCGTCTTTCTCATAAAGAACGCTTTCAGGAGCGCCCGCAAGATTTTTATTGATCCCGTTTATCCGGACATCCATCGTCCGGCTGTCAAGCATCACGCCGTCCGCAAAGTAGACGATATCCTTGACCCTGGCGGTCTCGTATGATTCCTCGCCGATATAGGTCATGCCTCCCGCGATGCTCCAGAGGAGCGACACATTGTCGCTCGAACCCCGCCAGAATACACTACCCTTTTTAAATTGCTTACGCATATAGCCGTTAAGATCGGCGGCTTTTGCGAAATCCCAGTTCTTGACATAGTAGAGGCCTATCACGCTGTCCGCGAGATCTTTATATATAAGACAGTATGCAGGGGCCGGCTTTCCGTGTGTCAGCGATACAAGATGATCGGCATCGGCCTGCGATAGAAGGGACCGGGCTTCCAGGCCCGCCCCCTGTTTATCGGCCACCACCATTCTTTTAAGAAGGGCGATTGCCTTATCCAAAGGCATGCCTTTTCCGACAAGAAATTCCGCGGCTTCGTTGCCGCTCGAATCGAGCATTCGTAAGATCCCGATGGCTTCGTCTTCTTCGGTGGCAAGGAAGAAACTGGCCATCCAATAAGCCTGAGGGATATTCGGGTGCGCGCCTTCAAGGGTGACGGGCCTTTCCGCAACGGCCTTGATGAAGTGGCCCGGACACCACCATGAGCTTATTATGCTGTTTTCGGGTGTATTGAGACGGATCTTTTTAAGGACATCCTGCCAGACCGCATTGAATATCGGTTTCTGGTTCAAAGCGGTGACGTGGGCATATACAAGAGATACGATTGATAGCGTTCCTATCAGGACATATGTGACGATCGCAGCATATGCGGAAGCGTGATATTTAAAGACTTTGCCCGCGATGTCCTTTACGGCCCGCAAGCCGATGTCTATGCCTATCGCGGAACAGATTGCCGCCGGCACCAGCAGGAATATCAGAAAACGTTCCGCGCTAAGCGTCATGCATAACGCCGCGCTAAAAAAGATCAATAGTATGATCTTTTTTTCGTTCCGTAGCCCTGTTTTTTTGTCAAAAAAAACGGCGCAGAGGCCGAAAAGCGCGGAAAGGATAAATGCATAACCGCCTAAGAGATGTGTCAATTTCTGCGGGGAGGAGGCTTTAAGCTCACCAATTGTTATAAAGATATCGGGCCAAAAACCATTTTTTAATAGCATAAATTCAGATAAAACCTTCGAGGTCCCGGCAAAGGTGCGCGCCAATCCGGAAGGTTTTATGATCATGATGAGAACGGCGCAGAAGACGATGCAATATACGGAGAACCTCCTGAAGGTAAGGCCGGCGCCTTTTTCCTTTCCGGCCCTATAGATGGCGATAGCGGCAAAAGAGAGGGCGATATATACCGGCAGTAGTATCCACCCCTGCCAGAATATTGAAAATACGGCCGATACACACGCGAGGAGGACGCTCCAGCGGTAAGCGGGCCTGTCGTCGTTCTCCACGGTTTTAAGGAGGAGAAATATCGTGGCAAGAAAGAACAGGGTGTTGTACGCATCGGTGTCATACCAGCCGAAAGCGCTTCTTTGAATAAATACGGGGGAGAGCGAAAAGAGTAATCCTCCCGCAAGGATCGCCGTTCTCGACAGCCCGAGCGTTTTGCGAAACGATATAAACATAATCAGGCATAGCGCGTAGATGACCAGCGGTACGGCAGATATGACGAGGACCAGGGGGACGCCAGAGTAGAATAATTTTGCCGCCCTGTAGGCGAAAACTCCTATATACGGCAGGATCTCGATATTTCTCCAATGCCCTGTCGGTGCCATGATAAACGTATCGTAGTACCATCCGCCCGTTTGGGTATCAGAAAGGCGCCCATTTTTTAGCAGTCTCTTCGTAAGGTGGTAATAGTGGTACGGGTCGGCTTCGAGCAGATAAAGATCGGGCCTTTGAGTCAGGGATCCGCGCGTGATCGCGGAAACGATCTTTTCTATGCGGCCGGATTCGTTCTTTATGATATCCTTGAATTGCCTGTCGAGAAGCGCGTTCTTTTCAGAGGGCGGCATGGCGGGATATGAAACGGCGATCTGTTTTGCCACGTCTTTTTTTATGTTTAAGTATACGGCAAGGCGCGCTACCGCATGATCCTGGTTCTCAGGGTTTTTGATGACGGGGTAGAGCCGGAAGTATATTCCGAGGATGATCAGACAGGATACGATAACGGCGTATACTATGATATTTTTTGCGTTTCGCGTCATTTGGGCAGCCCGCGCCCTTTCGGCCGGTTATTGTTAAAAATACCCTTCCGGACAAATTTATCGGCTACATAGCCGATTATGTCATTCACGTCGGGAGGGATCATCTCATCAGGCTGGACGCCGGTGGTATCGAGCTCCGCGCCGTTGAACAGATACGTATTGCCGGTGATCATGGCAAGCATCGAGCCGTCATCGAATATAAACGAGCTTTTAAGGAACGCCATGCCGGCGCTCGGCTCTTTGCCCATGACAAGGCCGCGGCCATATTCCTTGAATACGGCCGCCATGATCTCCGCGGCGCTGCCGCTCCCTTTATTAATGAGGATCACGACGGGCCCGTCATAATGTATATCGGATGACGGCGATACCAGCCCGAAATCCTGCACGTTCTTCTTTCTGTAGTAGAACAGTTTTTGTTTTGGCGGAAGGAATATCCCGGATAGCTCATATACGGCAAGAGGCGGACCGCCGGGATTATCCGTCAGATCCAGTATCAGAAGCTTCGTCTTTTTACCTGCGATATCCTTGATATACCCCTTAAGGTCTTCGCCGGTCATCCTGTTAAAAGCGGAGATCTTGAGGCAATATATCCCCGATGTGCCCGTAGGTATAGCCGTTATCGTCTCGTTGAAGTACTCTTCGCATAATATTTCATATGTCGAAATCTTTTTTGTCCCGGCAGGGGCGATATCCAGCGTCACGACGGTATTCAGCGGAGGGTAGATAAGCTCTTTTATGCGCGTCTCATCCAGCTTACCTATATCCACACCGTCTATCTTCAGGATAATGCCATTATCCCTGATCCCCTTTGCATACGCATCGGAGCGGATCTGGACATGCTCTATGAAGTATCCGTCTTTTGTAAGGCGCCCTTCGACGCCTATGCCATATTCGTATCCGTAGATCTTCTTTGAATATTCGCGCGCTTCTTTAGGTGGAATAAAATTGGTAAACTTGTCTTTAGGGTCTTTAAGCCTGTTTACCAGGAGCCCCGCCCCTCTATGCGCTATTATATCGATCTTATGATCCGTCTCCGTAAGTTTGGCGAGAATAGAGGCCTTATATTTTTGCACGTATTCCTCATAAGCCGCTTTCGAGACGGGTTTATAATAAAATGTCTCCATCTTTTCATATACCGACGCAAGGAGATCCAGGTATGGTTTGTAATGATCCGGCACAGCAGGCGCGTTTTTACCTGCGGCCTCCGCGGGCAGCACAGCCGCGTTACACAGTATTAACGTTGCGAGAACGGGGAGGGCGATGATCGTGCGGATGAATTTCATCTAGAAATAGAAACGGTTGTAAAATAGTTTAACGAGAGGGCCGTTACCGAACACGACACGATAAGCGCTCGTTACCATGCGATTTTTATGGAGCCATTGGCAGCAATTGACCGTTTTACACGGACCGCCTATCTTGGCGAAGGCCCGCCCTTCCAGCAACCTGATGATATCCCTTCTTTTTTCTCCGCAGTATATATCATGCAGGGTATTTTTATTCAGGTTGCCAAGAATAAGCTCATTGTCCGAATCGAGACAGCATGCATACCATGTTCCGTCGGGGGCGATGAACGCCTCATGTTTGATCCGGATAAGATTGGTGCAGGAATATTTCCTGTAATCGATCTTTCCGGTATCGATCTTATCCCGCTCCGCCCATGCGATGACCGAGTAACACCGGTAAATCCTATCGATCCGGCTATCGAGCATGGTCTCCCACCGCTCTTTTACTTTCCCGAAATCATCTTCAATGTTCATCAGAGCCGGGTTATTGAGCTTCGCCGGCAAGAACCCCAGATTCTTATGTACGGTGTGGGCGTAATTATTAAGGGTAAGCACGGATATGTGCAACGGGATCCCGGCGCCGGCTTCTTTCCTCAATGCCAGGAGCGAGCGGATATTATCGCTCACGGCGCCGTAATCTATGCACTTTACGGCAAAATAATTCTCGGCGTCGGAACCGTCTATATTTGTCCGTATGAGATCGGCAAGCCGTTCTTTCAGGATGGCCTCCGACTTATCCTTTGTCATGTGCTGGAAATTGGTATACAGCATGATCTTTATGTCGGGCAGGGTTGAGCGTATATACCGCATTATCGGAATAGTGTCTTTGTTAAGGAGCGCATCGCCATTTTCGCCGATGATGATCTTATTGATGCGATGACGTGCTTTGAAGTCACCGGAAGAGACCTCATCGATGATCTTTTTTGCAAGAGCATAAGGCATCAATTTCTTCTTGATGCTCTGGCCCCGATTGGAAGGGCAGAAGATGCAGTCAGCCTTGCAGGCGCAGGAGAGAGAAAGGTTTATCGATCTGAGCATATACTATATATAACATAAAATTATGCTAAGTAAAAGACAAAAAAGGTTATATAATATATCCATGATAGGAAGGCGAGTAACGATACTTTTGGCGGCCTTATTGCTAATACCATGCGCCGCCGCAACGGTGTTTTCTTCTGAAGAGGCTGCCTATAAATATGCCAGATCGGCGGTCGAGAAGGCGCGTATCGGTAATTTTAAAGAGGCGATAGACGATCTCAAAGCGGCCCGCCTCTATGACCCTTCCAACCGCATCATAACAAAGAATCTCGCGATAATCTATAACAATTATGGCATGGAATTGATGAAGAAGGGCGATATTTCTCAGGCGATCGAGAAATTCGAAAGCGCGCTTTCCTATGACCGGGACGACCCCATTACGCTCTATAACCTTGGTGTTGGTTATTACAAGATCCAGAACATGGCGCGCGCCAAACGGTTCCTGGAGAGAGCGCATGCGCTTAAGCCGGAAATGCAAGGGGTGGCGGAGCTTCTTGAAAAGGCCGGCAGGGAGACGGCCATAGAGAAAGATTTCGAAAAGACCGATACGCAGCATTTTATTATAGCGTCATCAGATGATATACCGGTCGAGAAGTTGTCGTATATACGGACATGGCTTGAGGAGGCCTACGGGCGCGTTGGGGCTTTCCTTGATCATTACCCGAAGAACAAGATAATCGTTATACTATATTCGGAAGCCAACTATGACGCGATGCTGCGCGGCAGGCCGCATTGGACGCTGGCGGTATTTGACGGAAAGGTGAGGATACCGGTCAACAAATTTAAGTATACCAACGAGGATGTAATCAGGATATTATATCATGAGTATGCCCATGCCGTTACGTTCGGTATTGCCGGGAACAAATGCCCCTTATGGGTGAGTGAGGGTATAGCCGGTAAGGCGGAAGACCTCGCCGGTATGCGTAATGCCGGGATTGTCAGGGATAATATCAACGCTGCGGCAGTCTATCATATCCGGGAGATGCCGCGCGATTTCGCCCGCATTAAGGACGTGCGGCTCGCAACGTCGCTCTACGCCCAGTCCTATCTCCTGATAGACTTCATCGTAAACAGGGTAGGTCCGAGCGGTCTGCGGTCTATGCTGGCCCGTTTGCGGGACGGACAGAGCGCGGAACACGCGATTGAGGCGTTGTTCGATAGGGATATCGAGCAGTTCGAGAGGGATTTGGAAGGCTATATAAAGGAAAGGTACGGCATAACCGGCATCGTGTACAGCTGAAGCGCAGTTATCGCCGCCGTACGCATCGTTATGAAGACAAAAGTATCCGTGATTATCCCGGCCTATAACGAATCAGCCGCCATAGGGCCGTGCCTTACGGCACTCTTGCGGCAGGATGGAGCCGTCTACGGGCAGGATTATGAGATCATAGTTGTAGACGACGCTTCAACGGATAATACCGCTTCAAAGGCGGCCGCGTTCCCGGTAAAGGTCGTGCGTTCGCCGGACAATCGTGGAAGGGTAGACGCGCGGAAGG
>JAQUSE010000101.1 GCA_028715235.1 Candidatus Omnitrophota bacterium
TTTATCCTTGATAATTTATCCGCGACGCTCCTGTATTGAGGCGTCTCCATCCCCTCTTCGCTCAGCGGTATCTTAAGTATCGTATCCGCGTCCACGTCAAGCGCCATCGCCTGCGCGACCATCATCAATTCCTCGCGTGCCTCATCCAGTTTAGCGCGCATGGCATATTGATATACTAAAAAGTTGCCGACCATGCCGGACAACAGCATCAGGATGATCATGGCAAGCGCTATCTTGACGCGGAAACTCCTCAAAAAAAGAAATAACCTTTTAGTGATCATCCTTATAAGGCCTCTCGATCCTATTGGGTCGTCGCGGTATCATTGACAATATTACGGTTAGGCAGAAAGTAGAAAGACTTATCCTCGTCGTCGAGCCCCTGGCCGGACGGCTTTTCCATGATTATACGGCTGAAAAAATCCTCCATCTTCTCCGCCACGGTATTACGTTCATGGTCCGCGGTAATGACATGGTAAGAGTTATAAAGAAGCACCATCTCCTTCATCTCCGACCCTATCCTGTCATATATGAATTTGGAGTTCTTTACGCTCGCTACATCGTCGTCTTTTGCCTGGATGAGCTGCGCCGGGACACGTATGCCGCCTAAGCGCTTCGTAAGGTATCTCACCAGGAGCTGGAGCTGGTACAGGAGGGTGATCGGAAAATACGGATATCCGTACTGTTCGACGCTCTCCATATCGCCGAGCCTGGCGTTGGAGTAATATTTGTGGACGCGGCTCCGGATCACCTCGTTCTTTATCCCGTATGGGGGCTCTTCTTTATAGTAGAAGAAATGTTTCAGGAACGTCCTGTAGCCCAGCGGGAGGAAGAAACTGGAAGCGGGCGTATTCCATCCGTCATAGAAAAGGGTCGGGGCGAGACAGCTCACGCCGCATACCCTGTCCTTAAATTCGTCCGCAAGCAAAAGCGCCAGGAGCGCGCCCATCGAAAGGCCGGCGGTGAATATAGGCCCGTTAGATCCGGAGGCTACTTCTTCCAAAAGAGCCTGCCTGACCGATCCGTAAAAATCCTGCCATTTAGCGTTCTTTATGCTCCATAAAGGCTCGCCGTGATAAGCGAGCCTAGGGCATGCTACGGAATAACCTTTCTTGTTCAGGTAGGTCGCCAGGAACTTCATCTCATTGGGAGTACCGGTAAGGCCGTGGATGAGGATAACGGTGACGCCTTTGTCGCCTTTCAGGAATATACCGTTCTTTTCGGACGAGCGGCTCTCAGGGGCCCGTTTTCGCAGGGCGCCATTGATATCGATAGAAAATATTACGGACATATCTCTCCCTATCCGGGATAAGCTAGCGGCAGGGAAACCGTGAACGTCGATCCCTTCCCCTGCTCGCTTTCAACGGCGATCTTCCCCTTGTGGGCTTCGGCGATCTCTTTCGATTCGCTCAAGCCCAGCCCAAAGCCGCTGCTGGACGCGCGGATCCTCGAGACCTGGTAAAACCTGTCGAAGATATAGTCTACCTCATCTTCAGGTATTCCTATACCGGTATCGGTGACAGCCACAACAGCAAAGTTATCGCTCTTCGAAGCCGATACGTCTACTCTGCCGCCGCGGTAGGTATATCTCACGGCATTATCGAGCAGGTTCGCGAAAAGCCTCTTGAGTTGTTTTTCATCGCAGTCGAGGGTCAATCCTTCGGGACGGACAAATGATACCGATATCCCTTTCTGTCTTGCCGCGGTCTTCGCATCGTCCAGGACTTTCTCTACGATGCGCCCGAGGTCCGCCTTCCTTATCTCCAGGACCGTCCGTTCGTTACCCGGATCGCTCAGCACCATGAGGTCGTCGATTGTCTTGCGGAAACCGTTTATCTCTTTCGTCGCCCTTGTCAGGAAAGACCTGTATTCTTCGTCGGAACAACGCCTCGCAAGGACAGATTCGACCTCCCTCTTTAACATGTTCATAGGCACCTTCAGGTCCTGCGAGATATCCTGTATGAATCTTTGCTGAGACGAAAAAGACCTGTCGAGCCTCTCTATCATGTCATTGAACGTATCGGCAAGCCTCTTTATCTCGTCCCTGGTATCTGGCATGTGGATCTTCAATTTCAGGTTCTCGGCCGTTATCTGCCTGAGCGTCCCTATCATTTTATCTACCGGACGGAGCGTCAGGCGGGCGAGGAATACCCCCGGAGCGCCGGCGAGAATGACTGTAAGCGGCAGAAGGATAAATAACGCGAGTATCAGGTTTTTAAGCGCGAGCGATATCAGGCTTATCGGCGCCGCCACCCGCACTATATATACAAGCTTATTGTCTTCCAATACCGGTTTAAAATATATCCTGAACTTTACTTTTTTACCGTCCGCGAGCTGCCCTGATGCCGTATAGAAATCGTCTTCTCCATTCAGCACATCCGCCATATCCTCTTCATCTAAAGGACCTATGCTAGGCATAGCCTTTGAGGTTGCGAGACTCTTGCCGGAGGGGCTCATTATCTGGACGAAAACGCTCATCAATTCCGGGTCCTTGCGCTTCTCTTCCATCCAACCCTCGGCGAATTTCAGGAAAGAGTTTTTATCGCTCCCCCGGAACTGGTTTGCAGACTTTCCGTCCTCAAGGTTACCGTTCCTGACGATCTGCCAGTAAGCGCTGATGGAATTGGTCAAGCCTTCCGCCCGCGCGCTGATCAGGTCGTCCAGATGGCCTATGAGGATCTTTTCAAAGCTTTCGTAAAGGACCGCGCTGTACGCCAGGAGCGTCACCGTCAACAGGACCATGTACCAGAGGATGAGCTTAAATCTTACGGACCGGAAAAACATCTGTTATGCCTCCTTCATGCCGCGGCAGTTTCTTTAAACCGGAAAATCTCCGCCGTAATATACGAATATATTCTTCACTTTGAGGGCACCGGACGGATCCCTGTAATATGTTATCGAGACCGGGTCTTTCACGCTCAGGTTGGCGAATCCTATATCGCTGCCGCCTTTTACGACCTTAACGCCGTCCGGGACTGAAAATGTCATCCCGTTCATAGAGATCGTCCCCCCGACCCAATCTATCGAATCCACCCTGCCGGTCATGCTCTCGGTCTGCGGCTCTTGCGGCCCGGACGCAGGAAGACCCTGCTCATCCTGCGCATATCCGGAAAGGGCCGCGAGGGCTATAATTATGATCAGCAAGAAGTTTGTTCTCATTTTTCTTTCGCTATCCTGGCAACGGCCTTAACAGCCAATTCTATCGCCGCGTTCAGGTCATCCAGGCTGAAGACTCCCGTAGGGGAATGTATATAACGCGTAGGTATGCTCAATACCCCGGTAGGAACGCCTTCTCTATTCATATTTATTATCGCGCCGTCAGTCACTCCGCCTTCGACTACATCGATCTGGTATTTTATCTTGTCCTTCTTCGCGATCTCGATGAACATATCCTTTATCTTCTCACTCACTATCACGCCTCTGCCGGAAGCCTCTATTATGGTTATAGCCACGCCCCGGCCTAATTTCAACGCGGACTCCCTTTCCTTTATTTGCGGCGTATCACCCGCTATCGTCGTATCTATAACTATCGCAAAGTCGGGATCGATTTTAAAAGCAGACGTCCTGGCGCCCTTCAAACCCACTTCTTCCTGCGTAGTGGCGACCGCGTATACTTCGGCGCCGGCGCCGACCTTTTCCATTATCTTCAATAACGCGTAACAGCCTATCCTGTTGTCAAGCGCTTTGCCGTAAAAAAGCTTTCCGTTCAAGACGCCGGCGTTCGACTCGAAGACGATGATATCGCCTATCTCGACCTTCCTGGCGGCTTCAGCTTTGTCCTTACACCCGATATCGATGAACATGTCTTCGTACTTTATCGGATGCTTCCTCTCCTCGTCTTTCTGCAAGTGGGGAGGCTTCGTACCTATCACGCCCAGCCAATCGCCCTTTTTCGATTTGACCACCACGCGCTGGGCGGGCAGTATCCTGTCGTCGATCCCTCCGACCTTTATGAAATTTATGTAGCCGTCGCTCGTTACCCCCTTCACCATCAGCCCTATCTCGTCCATGTGCGCGGCTATCATTATCTTTTTCGCGCCTTTCCCTTTCCTCGCGATGACGTTCCCGAAATTGTCTATCTCGGCATTGCCGCATCTTTTTTTGAGCTCGCCTTGCATTATCCCGGCGATCTCCTTTTCATATCCGGAAACCCCCGCCGCATCCAATATCTTCTTCAATAGATCATCCATTTATCTCTCCTTCCACCGTTTTTCGCATATCGTCCGGGATCCGCCGCGGCTTCATCTGGGCGCTGACGCAGGCCCAGACGGTCCTTGCCTTAACGAGGACCACGTCGCCTTTTTTTATTTCCTGCATGATATCGATCGAACAATTGCCCATCTTCTCTACTTTAGTAAATATCTTTACCGTATCGGCGTATCTCGCCGGGCTCTTGTAGTCCACTTCCAGATGGACCACCGGGAATATTACCCCTTGTCTCGCGTAGCCGGCGATGTCGATACCGATAGCGCGAAAATATTCCGTGCGCGCTTCCTCGAGATGCTTTAGATACGAGGCGTAATAGACGACGCCTCCGGCGTCAGTGTCATGGTAATATATCTTTTTTTCCAGGTGAATATCATTCATGATCGCGCATTTATCAATATTGAAGCATCTCTTTAAACGCGTCGGCGGAGACCGAAACGTCGCCACTGAACGGATAATCGAATACCAGTATAAGGAATAAGATAAGCGAGATAGATACCGACAATAACGCGATCATGAGCACCTGGCTCCTCAGGTTCTCCGCTCCGAAGAACAGGGCGAATAGCATGATCGATACGCCGCCGGTTATAAGGACGAACCATAGCACGGGATGAAGGCCGGATTTTGCGTCGAAGAGCCGCATACGCCTCAATTCTCCGACTTCGTCCAAATGGCGCACGGACTCCTCGAAAAATATCCTTTCGGATATCGTCGCAGGTTCATAACTTCCGTAAAAATCCCACATCTTATTCAGGACGCCGCTCACGCGCGCGCTTGCCCGCCCCTTTGCCATCGCGGCCCATTCTTCGCCGCTGACGAGCTCGGCATACTGCCTGATCAGCCCCTGGATATGCTGACGGGACCCTTGCGAAAAACTCTGCGAATCCCTTACCATATCCGTCACGCAGTTCGCCTCTCTCTCGACGTTCGCCCGGGCCTTGTCAAAATTCTGCCACACGACCACTACGATGAACGCGAGCAGGACGGCATACGCTACCCCCATCGTCTCGAACATCGGGCCGGCTATGTCGTTATGGGGCTTCATCCTGTGGTGCGGGACCCTTCGGCGCACCGCTAAGAGCGCGCTGACGGATAATATTATAGAAGCGGAAATTATAATAACACCTAACAATAAGGACGGCATTTCAAAAGTCGTTAACGGCATCTCTTTGCCTTTCGCCCACTACTTTTTATTTTTCCTACGGCAGGCCTTGACCATCCTGTCATACGCCTCTCCCGGGGTCTTGCCTTCGGTGAGGTTGGCGCCGCACAGGGCCGCGTACCCTTTCCTGTTCCGTATCTTAAATATCTTCACCTTGCTTCTAGGTATTGCCATATGTCCTCCCTTTGCCACAGTACCAACGATTTATGTTACACCTACGAGGTGTGATCACACCTCGTAGGTGTTAGAGGATTACTTATATCATGATATTATATCCTAAAATCATTAAATGGAAAACAAAAATAAGGCAGCCATATCGCTATGACCGCCTTATTTTTAATTTATTGTTTTAAAAAATCTACTTCTTATTAGAGCTCAAATACTATCTGTGAAAAACCATCCTCGTTATCCCATACGTGGATGCCGAATTCACCGTAATCGAGGATGGCTTCATCCTGGTTATCCCCGTCGAAGTCGCCTGTTACCATGAGTTCAGGGCTTAAGGTGTGGAGCTGTGTCCACTGAGGGGTACCGTTGGAATCCCATACGTGGATGCCGAATTCCCCGTAGTCGAGGATCACTTCGTCCTGGCCGTCGCCGTCGAAGTCGCCTGTTACCATGAGTTCAGGGCTTAACGTGTGGAGCTGTGTCCACTGAGGGGTTCC
>JAQUSE010000102.1 GCA_028715235.1 Candidatus Omnitrophota bacterium
CCTGGAAGCTCAGGCGGAAGAGGGAGTGGATTTTTTCACAATACACGCCGGCGTCGTACGAAAAGCCGTCGACGCACTGCGCCGCGACGGCCGTATCCTGGACATAGTAAGCAGGGGCGGCGCATTCATAGCCGACTGGATGCTGAAGAACAATAGAGAAAACCCCTTTTACGAACATTTTGACCGCATACTGGATATTGCGAAAAAGTACGATGTAACGTTAAGTCTCGGTGACGGCCTGCGTCCAGGCGCCATAGCGGACGCAACCGACACTCCGCAGATACTTGAGCTCTTAACATTGGGAGAACTCCAAAAGAGGGCCGTTAAGAGAGGCATACAGGTCATGATCGAAGGACCCGGCCACGTCCCGATAAACCAGATAGAGACGAATGTGATCCTGGAGAAGAAGGTGTGTAACGGAGCGCCATTTTATGTTCTAGGTCCTCTCGTTACCGATATCGCCCCCGGGTATGACCATATTACGGGCGCTATAGGCGGCGCGCTGGCCGGAAGTTTCGGCGCAGACTTCCTATGTTATGTTACACCATCGGAACATTTGAGACTGCCGTCGCTCGAAGACGTCAAAGAGGGCGTGATTGCTTCCAAGATAGCAGCCCATGCCGCCGATATAGCGAAGGGCGTAAAGGGCGCGGCTGATCGGGACAGGGATTTCTCAAATGCGAGGCGCCAGAGGAACTGGAAGCGCCAGTTCGCCCTTGCAATCGATGATGTGAAGCCAAAAAAATACAGGGGCGCTTCACAACCCGGGACGCAGGATGTATGCACTATGTGCGGCGAATATTGTTCGATAAAGATGTCGGAAAGGTGCCTTTAGATGAGTATCTTAGTCGTAGGTTCCGTCGCCATCGATTCTGTAAAAACGCCTTTCGGCAGGAGGGACGAAGCCCTGGGCGGTTCGGCAACGTTTTTTTCCGTAGCAGCCTCTTTTTTCTGTAAAGTCCGGATAATAGCTACGGTCGGCAGGGATTTCCCGAAAAAATATTTCGACCTGTTCAGGAAGAGGTCCATAGGCATCGAAGGGCTCCATGCCGTCGACGGGAAGACCTTCAGGTGGAAAGGCGTTTACGATTTCGACCTTAATACAGCGCATACGATATATACGCGCCTGAACGTATTTAAGGATTTCAAGCCCGAGATCCCGGATACCCTTAAAAAATCACCGATACTTTTTCTTGCCAACATAGACCCGGAACTGCAATACGGCGTTTTAGGCCAGATGTCCGGACAGAGACTGGTTGCCTGCGATTCCATGAATTACTGGATCACGCACAAGAAGCGGGCGTTCGAAAAGGTTGTTAAAAAAGTCGATATATTATTATTGAACGACGCCGAGGCCAGGCAGTTCACCGGCCGCTCGAGCCTGATGAGGGCCGCGAGGGAGTTAGTGTCCATGGGTCCGAAAGCGGTCGTCATAAAAAAGGGTGAGCATGGTGTTATCTACTTTTCTAAAAATTCTCATTTTATCGCTCCCGCATATCTCCTCGATGACGTGTATGACCCCACAGGCGCGGGGGATACATTCGCCGGAGGCATGATGGGTTATTTGAGCCGCTCAAGGCGCATAGACGAGCCCAGTATTCGTAAAAGCATAATATACGGAAGCGTGCTTGCTTCTTTCGCTGTTGAGGATTTCAGTGTAGATAGACTGCTTAAGCTATCGTTTGCCGATATCGTAGCCAGGTACAGGCATTTTGAAAAGATAACGAAATTTTGAAAGAGTAAAACAGTGTCAAAACGCGAGCGTAGTTCAATGGTAGAATACCAGCTTCCCAAGCTGGTCACGGGGGTTCGATTCCCCTCGCTCGCTCCAAATTTCGCCATAGTTTAACTCAAGCGAAATTTGATCCCGAGGAAGTTGGAGTTAGACTATATGCTGACGAGGGACTACATATGAAAAGAATTGTATCAAAAGCTGCAGGGAATCGAACGCCAAATTGCGCCGACCTTACGGAAGGAAAAGGGCTATGCCCGACAGCGACCGAGGACTTAATGTCCGAGGAAGTGCCGAGGCCTCCGGACGAGGCCAATTTGGCCGCCCGAAGCGAGGCTATGACGAGCGGAGGGGCGATTCCCCTCGCTCGCTCCAAATTTCGCCATAGTTTAACTCAAGCGAAATTTGATCCCGAGGAAGTTGGAGTTAGACTATATGCTGACGAGGGACTACATATGAAAGGGCTGATGTTACTAGAGTAACCTTTATTTATGAAAAAAATATCATTAATTCTTCTATTTATCGCGCTTTTATCGGGTTGCGCTACTGCTCCGGTAGCTCATTACACTCCCAGCGCCGCGCCGGTATCTACCGGAGCGCTGAGATATACGGTCAAGAGCGGCGATACTCTTTGGAGTATATCCAGGGTATACGACATAGATCTCAAAACGTTATTACACGCAAATTCGCTCCAGGGTTCGACATTGATCAGCACAGGACAGGTGCTGTTGATACCCGGCCGCGTTAAAGAACGCGCCTCCAGTGTATACAAACCGAGCACAAAAGACACGTTTATCTGGCCCGTAAGGGGCCGTGTTGTTTCGCCGTTTGGCGCAAAGATAGGTAAGGTCATAAACAAAGGCGTCGACATTGAGGCTCGCGAAGGAACAAGCATACTTGCTTCGAGGGCCGGGAAGGTCGTATACTGCGACGCGTATTTAAAAGGTTTCGGGAAGACGGTGATATTGGACCATGGTGACAGATACCAGACCGTCTATTCCTACAATTCAGAAATACTGTCAAAGGTAGGAGATGAAGTTACGCAGGGTTATGTGATAGCAAGGGTCGGCAGGACGGGCCGGGCGCAGGAGTCCTGCCTCCATTTCGAGATACGCAAAGACGGAGAACCTCAAAACCCGGCATATTATCTGCCGCGTTAAATAGCTTTCAGCTATCAGTTGTCAGTCATCAGCGCTGACAGCTGAAAGCTGAATGCTTCCGCCAAAAATATTGGCGGATCCGCTTTCGGCGGAGAAAGCTTATTTCATGTTCAGTGAACCGACAATAGGCGAGAGATTTTTTGGTCGACAGGAGATACTCGATCTGCTCAATAAGCGTGTCTGGGCCCTTAAAGACGGGTACAGGCAGAATATAGCGCTCACAGGCCAGAGTCTGGCGGGAAAGTCCTACATAATACTCCATTTCCTCCATACGATAAAGGAAGAAGGTTTCGTGCCGGTATATGTCGAGGTGGTAAGAGAGAACTTCAGGTCCTTCTCGAATAAGTTCATAGCGACCATGCTCTACAACTCTCTGGTCAAGGCCGGAGAAGATGTGCCCGTCGAAATGGATGCCCTTCTGGAAAGGGCGAGGGATGTATTCCCAAAAACAAGCCTTGCCATAAAACATGTAAATTCATATTCGGATCACGGTCAGCTCGATGAGGCGTACATGGGTCTCTTGGGGCTGACGTCCGTCATGAAAGAAGAATCCGGGCAATCCTGCATAGTCATACTGGACGAATTCGACAACCTGGAGCTCCTGGGCATAAAAAATCCTTTCCTGAATTTCGGGAAGGTTATCATGGTGCAGAAAGATACGATGTATATAGTATCGAGCTCACGCAACAGGGCCATCAAAAAGATCATAACCGAGAAGCTGTCGTTATTGTTCGGTAATTTCGAAGTGGTCAGGGTGGCCAACTTTGACTTGAGAACGTCAGGCGAATTCATCGATATGAAATTGGGCGGGGTCGACATTGAACCCCCGCTAAAGAAGTTCCTTATCACGCTTACCGACGGAAATCCTTTCTACCTGGACAAAATAGCGTCTCGCGCAAAAGATCTCGCGCTTGAACGCATGTCGAGCTATGTTGACAGGGAGGTCCTGGGCGGCGCCATCCTCGACCTCGTTTATAATGCTAACGGCATAATTCACCAGTATCTGCTCAATTTTATCCTGAATCTGTTGGACACGCGGCACAGGGACAACTATATATCTATCCTCGTAGCTATCGCCAACGGCCGCAATAAACAGGCTGATATCGCCCATGCCCTTAAGGCGAAGAAGACCGACATATCTAAAGGCGTCGATTTCCTTTCGGAGCTCGGACTTATTTCAAAGAACGGCGTATTCTTCAGGATAGACGATGCGATGCTCGAATTCTGGTTGAAATACGTTTACCAAAGAAGGAAAGACCTGCTTGTAGACGGGGCCTTCGATAAGATGGCCCTGTTTGCCGGCGACATAAGGGAGTGTCTGGACCATTTCCTGAAAGAATTAGAGAAGGGAGTGCCCCAGCGTCTAGCCGAGCTTTTCAACCTGTTCGGGAATGAGCTCGTAACGATCGAGGCGAAAAATGTGCGGCTTCCTCATTTCACCAGAGTCGAAGTAAGGACTTTTCCCGACTCCAAACTTTACATATCGTGTTCGTTCAGGGGCAACGTTTGGATCGTGCAGCCATACGAGCATGACATCACCGAAAATGACGTTATAAATTACATAAAGAACGTGAAGTCGTCTAGTTTAAAAGTATCCAATAAAGTGATGATATCGCTGAAAGGTATAGACGAGAACGCAAAACTTCTCGCCAAGGAATTGAAGATATCCGTATGGGATTCATCTACCGCCAATACGTTGTTGAATTTTTATGGCGAAAAAAGGATAGCCATTTTATGAGGATAGTAGTGCTGTCGGATACCCACATTCCGCGGGTAACGCAAGACCTGCCGAAAGAGATATATGATTCGATATCCGAAGCGGACATGATCATACATGCGGGTGATTTCATCGAAAAGGATTTTTACCTGAAACTAAAAGGAATGAAAGAGACGACGGCGGTGTACGGAAATATGGATGCCATGAACCTTGGCGATCTATTGAACCGAAAAGAGGTGATACAGGCCGGAAAATTCAAGATCGGCCTGATACACGGTTATGGCGCGCCGAACGATATGTTGCAGGCAGTTAAGAAAGAGTTTACCGATGTAGATGCCATCGTATTCGGCCATACCCACATACCCTTAAATCTTGTTAAAGACGGCATCCTGTTTTTCAATCCCGGAAGCCCGACCGACAAAGTCTTTGCGACAGTGAATTCCTACGGGATATTGGAAATAACGGACAAGAAGATAGAAGGCAAGATCATAAAATTAAGGTAAGAGGAAAAAGTCAAAAGCTAAAAGTATAAGCCTTTTACATTTAATTCAGGAGTAGACATGATAAATGAGATACCTGTAATAAAAGTTGAGGGCCGAACATTACCGGAAGCGTGGGAAAAAGCTGTCATGGCTGCCTGGAAAGACGGCCTGAACATAAAGACGGAATACGACAAAACGGACGACCCGATGAGCCGGGATTGCACAATGATAATGGTCGTCTCCGAGCCTATGAGCGAGCCGAGGATACATAGGGCTTTCCCGGGCGGGTTGGAAGACCTTGAGATATACCGCCAGGAGGTCGTCCTTGGCATACACGATTATTGGATAAAACCTGAAGAAGGGAAATGGACATACACATACCACCAGCGGCTGGCCAACTTCAGAGTGGACGGTATGGACATTGACCAGATCGACTACATCATTAAAAAGCTTATCCAGACGCCGTATTCACGCAGGGCCCAGGGCATAACATGGAATCCGGGAACGGATCCGCTGACCGACGACCCGCCGTGCCTTCAACGCATATGGTGCCGGCTGACGAAGCTTCCCGACGGCAAATATGCGCTTAACATGAATACGCATTGGCGGTCAAGGGACGCCTACAAAGCCAGCTTCATGAATATATTTGCGCTTACAGACCTTCAACGGGTCATCGCCGAAGAAATATCTAAGGGGCTGGGCGCTGAGGTCCGCGTAGGCAGATACGTAGATATAAGCGATAGCTTCCATATATACGGAAGCTATATTGAAGACTTTAAGAAATTCCTTAAGACGGTTAACGAGCGGTCATTCGAGGAACGGACATGGCCTACGGAATTCGCTAAGCCGTTCTTCGAGGACGCGCGTGCCAAGCTTGAGAACGAGAAAACTATTGTTAAAAAATAAAGGGAAGAGACGTGGATAGATTATGGGCGCCAT
>JAQUSE010000103.1 GCA_028715235.1 Candidatus Omnitrophota bacterium
CCTCGGCAAAGCGCATAGCCGCCCGCTGTAATTCCTTGAACGCGGGCTCGTTATCGAAGATTATCTTCAGGCCCTTCAGGTTCCTCTCCACATCTATATATTGGTCGGAGGCGTATTTTCCGCTCTCGAGACGGTATAATCCCTTATCGGTCAAGGCCCATAGAAAATTTTCTTCTTCATCGCCGGATACAATACTATTCACGTTGAATATCCTGTCGGCTCCTTTATATAATTCCATCCATCTGCCGTCCTTGAATTCAAAAACACCCTTACTTGTAGCGCAATATAAAGAATTTTTCTTTTTGACGCTCGCGATATAGTTTATTGTCCCTGCCAGGCCTTCAGCGGACAGATCGCGCCAGGACTCTCCATTATCGTCGGAGAAGATTATCTTCTTGCCTATCCCGGCATAGAGCCTGGAGCCTTTAAGCATGAGGCAGTTTACAGTTGCGGCGTAGCCATTTTCAGCGTCATACGGCGCTTCTTCGGAAGCGTCTTCCGCCGCCTCATCCGCGTCACGATGTACATATATCCTCTCCCAGTCGCTTACGGCGTCCGGCTTGAAATAGAGCCCGTCATCCGCGCGCGCGAACGCTGAATCCCTGTTCAGGGCTATACTGCTTACGCGCCTTCCCTTTATGCAGCCGCTGATGTCCTGCCAATTGTCCCCGGAATCGACACTTGCGAAGATCCCGCGCTCGGTCCCTATAAATACTTTCCTCGGATTGTATTTTGAATTCTCAATGCAGAGGATGCTGTTCTTCCCGGGGATTATGGTCCTGAAAACGTTCCTCCACGTCTTTCCGTAATCCTGGGACCTGTAGAGGCCGCGCCTCGTGCCTGCGAGAATATTTTTAGCGCTCCCGCCTATAGAACTAATCTCGTTCTCACCCTGCGGAAGAGTAAATATCGACTCCCACTTGTCCTTCGCATCCCTTGCCCGGTATATCTCGCTCCTGGTCGCCAGGTAAAGCTCGCCCTGGTCTATTATCATCGCGCGGGTATCAACGTTCCTTATATTGCCGTCTTTGCCCGCCCATATATCCTGGGCCTTTGCCGGCGGCGGAAATGATACGGCAAATAGCGCGCAGGCGATCATAGCTAATACCTTTTTCATGCCTACCTCCATTTGTGTATGAATTCTAACATTTGATTGATTTTTTGTCAATATTTATTTTATCTTTAATCAAATCTGCGCGGGCACAAAAAACCTCCTTTCCGCCTTATATGCCCCACTATATAAGACGGTAAAAGAGGTTTTTATTTCTTGACCCCAAAAAAGAGTCCCGCGCTTATTAAGAAAATAGCGCCTGCGAGGATATATCTGACAGGAGGATTGAGGTCGGCTTTCAAGCTTATGGCAAGGACCGCGAGGATGAAGACGATCCACAGGGTAATTGTTCGATTAGTCTTGTTCATATATAGCGGCTTATATCCGAAAGTCTTTTTTCTCGACTGAATTGCCGTGATCGTCAAGATCCTTGAATTCGATCTGATATTTCTTCCGTTCGATTTTTGAGAAAAGACTGTAGACAGACGGCACCACAAATAAAGTCAATAGCGTAGAAAGTATGACGCCGCCTATTATGGTTACCGCCATAGGTATCCTCGTCTCGGCGCCGGGACCTATTGCGAGCGCAGGCGGCACTGCCGCCGCGATCGTAGCAACTGACGTCATCAGGATCGGGCGCAGCCTTGTAGGACAGGCTGATAGCAAAGCCGGTGTAGCCTCGAGCCCCTGTTCTCGCTGCTGGTTAGTAAAATCGACGAGCAGGATCGAGTTCTTCTTTACTATTCCCATAAGCAATATCAACCCTATGATACTGTAAATATTCAAGGACTGATTGAATATCATCAGAGCTATCAATGCGCCGGAAATGCTGAACGGCAGCGCAAAGAGGACCGAAAACGGATGGAGATAACTATTGAACTGGGAAGCGAGCACCATATACGCTATCAATATGCCTAGCCAGAAGGCCAGGAGCAGGCTTCCGAACGATTCCTTGAAAGTCTGTGTACTGCCTGAAAATACCGCCCTATACCCTTCGGGAAGAACGCCCCTGACTATCTTCTCTACCTCTTTCAGCGCATCGGTCTGAGACTTGCCCTGAGCGACATTGGCAAACAGCGATATGGCCCTCTCCCTGTTGCGCCTCGTTATCGTCAGCGGTGTCGGTTTTTCGGTTATCTTTATGACATTTTTAAGCTGTACCAGCTCATTCCTGTTGTTCCATACCCACAAGCGGTCAATATCTTCAAGAGCTGTCCGCTGGGAAGGCACCAGCCTTATGCGTACATCGTATCGCCGGCCGTCTTTTGTATATTTCGCGATCCTCTCACCGCCTATCAGGGAGTTTATGGTGCTGCCGATAGTTGAAACGCTTACCCCCCTGTCATCCGCTTTTTCCCTGTCGGGCTGTACGCGCACTTCCGGGATCTTCGCGAGATAGTCGGTGTCTACGTCTATCATGAGCGGAGACTTCTCCATCTTTTTGCGGATCTCTTCGGAATATATCGATAATTTTTCCCAATCGGGACCTCTCACCGACAATTCAACCGGCATTCCCCGCTGCGCGGAGAAACCGGAAAGCGACAAGTCCTGCACAACCACCTTTAGGTCCGGGATCTTGTTCAATTCTGTTCGGAATAACGTCATGAGCTCGGCCTGGGAAAGTGAATGTTTATTAGGAGGTACTACAGGCCGTTTCTTCGGTTCTTTAAATGTTATGAACATCATCCCGGAATTTACCTCTCCCCCGCCCATCCCTCCTCCAAAACTGCCTATCAGAGCGAAATACGAAATGACTTCAGGCCGGTTCATAAGGAAGGCCTCTGCCTTCTTAAAATGTTCGTCTGTGAAAGTTATCGACGAACCTACGGGCGTCTGGAGTCGAAGCATCAGCATGCTCATATCCTGTGACGGCAGGAACTCCTTGCGGATAAATAACAGTAATAAGAGCGAGGAGATAAAAAACGCTATAGCCACCAGGACGACGAGTACGCGTTTCCTCAACACCTTTTCAAGCGTCCTGTGATAAGAGGCCGAGAGACGTTTGAAGCCTTCGTCGATCGAACGGCCGATGAACGTGTGGCGCGTCCCTACCTCCAGGAACTGCGAGCATCTCATGGGGGCAAGCGTAAGCGCTTCCAGGAGCGACAACGCAACCGCGACAGAGATCGTGACGCCGTACTGGTAAAAGAATTTGCCGATGATACCGTACATAAATGCTACGGGCAGGAATATCGCGACGAGCGCCATCGTCGCCGCGATGGCCGCGAACGTTATCTGCCTTGCGCCGCGGCGCGCCGCCTCCACCTTATCTACGCCGCGCTCCCTGTACCTGACTATATTTTCCAGGACCATTATAGCGTCATCCACGACTATACCTATCGCGAGCGACAGTCCTAATACAGTAAACGTATTAAGCGTAAATCCCATAAAATATATTACGATAAACGTTCCCAGGACAGATGTCGGTATGGCGAGCAGGATATTGAGCGTCGCGCTCCATGACCCGAGGAAGAGCCAGCATATGAGCGACGTCACTATGGCGGAAAGTATCAGCGTGAAGATAAGCTCACGGATAGAGTCTTCGCTGAACTTGGTAGCGTTATAACGCACCGATATATTTATATCTTTGGGCTTGGTCTTCTGTATCTCTTTCAGGCGTTCAAGGACTTTATTGGCGACACCGACCTCATTAGCGCCGCGCTGTTTGCGTATACCGACACCCACAGTCGTCTCCAGGTTGGAACGCGCGATCCTGCGTATGTCGGAAAGCCCGTCCTCGATCGTGGCGACTTCTTTAAGGTAGATCGGCCTGAAGATCGGCTGTCCCGACCTTTTAGGGATGAGCAGGTTCTCGAAATCCTTTGTCGTCGCGGCCTCGCCCATGACCCTGACGTTGAATTCCTTCTCGGAGGTCTCTATACGGCCTGCGGGCACCTCCTCGTGCTCCGCCTTTACGGCGTCGACGACATCCCCTACTGTAAGCTGATACGCCTCTAGCTTATTCGCGTCTACCCATATCCTTAAGTTGCGTTCGACAAATCCTCCCAGGAAGATGTCACCTACTCCGTTTATGGTGGCAAACTGGTTCTTCAAATGGTCCTGGACATAGGTCATTATATCCCTTATCGGGCGCGTAGGCGATGATACGGAAAGTATTAATATGGGGTGGTCATCCGGATTTACCTTATTGACTATCGCGGGGTCGATGTCTTTTGGAAGCGACCTCTGCGCCTGGTCTATCTTATTCTGCACATCCTGCACGGCAACATCTATATCCTTACCCAGGTCGAATTCAACGGTTATGCCTGCCGAGCCCTGGTGCACAGCCGAGGATATCTCCTTGACGCCCTGAATGCCCATCAAGGCATCTTCAACTACATCCACTACATCGGTCTCCATGACTTCGGGCGCCGCGCCTTCCCAGGTCATGCTTATGGACACTATCGGGAAGTCAACGTCCGGCAGCTGCCCTACGCCGAGACGGTTATAGGAAATTATGCCGAATATGATCAGCGCCGCCATCAGCATCCAGGCAAATACGGGATTCTTGATCGATAGGTCAGATAACGTCATAATGTGTCTCCAATAGGCCTTCTCCCGTAGCTATGCGCAGCGCCCAGAAAGCGCGCTTCGCCTCATAAAGCGCTTGTATATAATCCCGTTCGGAATTTTCCAGCGTCTGGATAGCCGCCAGCACTTCGAGGTTATTAACCAGGCTGCGCTCGTAATCCTTTCTCTGTAGATAATAGTTGAGCTTGGCGCTCTTATACGCTTTCTCGAGAGCGTTGTGGACCGAGATCGCCGTCTTCAATCTGACATACGCTTCCCTGATGTCGTATGGGGCTTTCCGCCTGGTCCTTCTGAAGATCAATTCACTCTCGTGCGCCTTAAGAGAATACTCTTTGGACTTTCCCAGCACCTCGGTCCCGCTGAATATAGGAACGCTGAACGTCAGCTTTACGTCCCAGTCGGTGTCCTTGCTGAACCCCGTCCTCTGCGTATAGTAGTTGCCTTCCCAGTCTACTCTTGGGAGGAAGTCGCTGTCCACCACCTCGCGTTGTTTCTTCGCGTAAAGCCACGCGAATTTTGCCGCTTTGACGTCCGGCCTTTCCATAACAAGCGACACATAATAATCCTCATCCATAAGATGCGACGGCGTACCGTACGTATCCTTCACGGCGGTTATCTTCCCGCCCACCAGGAACTCCAATATCTGCCGCACGATTATCTCCTGGTTCTTGACCAGCTCTATACTGGCTTCTACGCTGTATAACTGCGTCCTCGCGTTAACCACCTCGCTCTTCCTCGACCTCCCAAGCTTTTCACGCGCCTTCAGCTCTCTTATTCGGTCGGAGAGTGCCATCCTGATCTTCTGCAGGGATTTCAGGTCCTCACGTCTCTCTATAAGTGAATAGAACGCGCTGGAGACATCGACGAGCAGCAATTGTTCGGCGTGTGTCTTTTCTTCGGTACGCTGGCCGCGTTCGTACTTACTTCCCTTCATGGCTGCAAGGGCCTTGAATCCGCTGAAAAGATTTTGCGTTACATTAAATCTTCTCTCGGAGCTCTTTGTCGGTTTCAAACTGGTCAGCGCGCTGAACTGTTCATCAGGGGGCTCTTCCTGTAGATCCTGCGATTTGAACGAGACATAAGGCATCATGATAGAAAGCGCTTGCAGGAAATGAGCCTCCGTCTCTTTTACCCTGTCTGCGGTTATAGCAATATCTTCACTCTGCTTCAGCGCGAGATCGTAGCAGTCCGAAAGGGTCAGGGCATCACCGTTGACACCGGCCGGAACGGGAAGTTTCGGAGCGTCTGCCGCGCCGATGGTGACACACGCCGTAAAAATAAATATTATGGATAAGATCATCGCTCTCTTCATGACTTGCTTAAAGCTTCCCTCTCTTTGATGTGATGCTGTATATGCTCCAATATTTTAAGGTACTCTGCCCGCTCTTCCGCGGAAATCATGCCGAACATCTCCA
>JAQUSE010000104.1 GCA_028715235.1 Candidatus Omnitrophota bacterium
CAGCAGCCTGTAATTGAACGGTATCCGGACGCAATTCGCGCCCCAGCTCTTTATCTGGCTAAAATCGTCCCCTCGTATGAACGTCTCCCTGAAACACTGCGTGCAATCCGCGAGCGCGTCCTTGCCCAGCGCTCTCTCGAACGACTCCCTGAACAACTTTTCCGGGATATTTCGGCCGGCGGTCATGTAGCCTTCCATCATGAGCCAGCCGCCCAGGGAAACGCCCTTCAGGATAAGCGGCTTCGCTGCCTCATCGACTACGGTCAATCCTTTGAGCTTCAAAAACGGAAGTCTCTTTGACATCGGCGCGATATTCCTTTCTCTTCGTCGGAGATAGGTTACAACTTAAATCCGATACTGTCAAGAAATTAGTAACAAACCTGGCTGAGAGAAGTTCTCGACTCGCCTGTTTTAAAACCATTGCTCGCTCGAACAATAAAGCATGTCGTTTCTCTATTCTAATCTATTACAGAAATTAGGATTTTACGGGCAGGGTAAAATAAAAGCGAGACCCCTTCCCCTTCCCGGGGCTCTCGAACCACATCTTTCCGCCGTGCAGTTCGATAAATTTTTTGGAAAGCGGCATCCCGAGGCCCGTCCCGGCGTATTTACGCGAATACTCGCTGTCGATCTGCTCGAATTCCGCGAAGACTTTCGCGGCGTCCTTCTCCTCGATGCCTATCCCCGTATCCCAGATCGTTACCGTCACCTCGCCGGAGGCGGATCTCTTCGCCTCGATACCCACCTTACCTCCTTCAGGGGTGAACTTCACGGCATTCGACAGGAGGTTGAAGACCACCTGCTTTATCTTCCTCTCATCCGCCCTGATAGTACCCAGGTCATCTGTGACATCATTCACGGGATGTATGCCCTGCAACAGGGCCTTCTCCCTTATCAATAAGAAACAACTTTTAAGGAGCTCTCTTATATTAAATTCGCCCAGCTCAAGTTCCATCTTTCCGGCTTCTATCTTCGAAAGGTCGAGAATGTCGTTTATGAGCGACAGGAGATGCTTGCCGCTCGTCGATATATAACCTGCATACTCCTTCTGCTTGTCGGTGAGTTGCCCCGCAAGGCCGTCCTTCATCAATTCCGAAAAACCGATGATCGAGTTAAGCGGTGTCCGGAGCTCGTGGGACATATGAGCGAGGAACGTGCTCTTGGCCTTGTTGGCGCTTTCAGCGGCGTCCTTTGCCTTCAGCATCTCATCCTCAGCCTGTTTGAGTTTCGTGATCTCGTTGCCAACGCAGAGTATCTCGCGCAAGACGCCTTCCTTATTGACAATGGGCCTGTTGGTCCAGGCTATCCAGACGCGATTCCCGCCGCGGACCATGTTCTCGTTCTCATTATTGATGTATTTGCGCGGATTACGCATTATATCGTCGATCATCACCCGCAGATCACGGCCCGCGCTGTCCGTCAAAGGCACTATTGTGCCGATAACGTTTTTTCCTATAATCTCACGTCCCTCATAGCCGAAGAAGGCCTGCGCGAATTCATTAAAGAACGTTACGCGGCCCTCGACGTCCATCCGCATGATTATGCTGTTGGCGTCCTCCACGACCTCGCGGTACTTCTCCTCGCTTTTCTTAATCTCCTCGTTCTTGCGGGCAAGCTCATCCAGGCCATCCAGCACCCTTCTTTCCATGGCCGCGCGATCGTCGTCTGTCCGGGAGAGCGTCTTCGCCGTCGATATGGATATGTAGAGGAATGCTATGATGACTATGACTGCGTGAAGAGCCGAATGGTACGTATTGTCATACAGGCCCGCTCCGTGGCCCAGGTCCACCACCCATTCGGCGGCAAGCGGCACTATTAGCGCTAAAAATACAAGCCGCCTGGCTAGCATGCCGCCGGCGTTATCCCTCGTCAATACAGTCATCACGCCGGTGTCAGGTCGGGCGAAGAGCACGGAGAGGAAGATCGTCAGGAACGTGACCGCGCCCGTAAGCGAGAGCATGGTACATGACGCGATACCGTATAATAACCTGACGCCGTAAGTGTACCCCACGATGGCGAGAAAAGAGAGGCTTCCCTCGATGAGGATGAGCGTCTGGGCGGGGCTCGAAGAGCGTTTCGTCCGTTTATCCAATAATAAAAGGGCAAGCCCTATAAGTATGAAATTGACGCAGGAGTTGGGCGACATCCTGCCCGGGGCGCAGGCGATGCCCGAAACGGGATCGGCGGCCTGAGGAACAGATTCCTTGAATATCAATTGGTCGATACCGGGGCCGCTGTTCAATATGTATTCGGACAGGGTGACAAGCCCCAGCAAAAAAATCGCCGCGGCGAGGATGCGCGCGACGAGAACGGTATTTTTATTTAGTCTCTTTGTCTGCAATAGCCATATAGCGGCCGCGGACGCGACAATGGCAAGCGCGTGATTCGGCATCACATGGGCGGAGCCAGGTATCACAGCCTTTAACGCGTCTATATTAAAGGCCCATCCGGCTACTGCGGCGATCCCTAAGACAGCTGAGAAGACAGCGCAAAACTCGGAGGCAAGTCTGAACTTTGAAATTATCGTTTTCCGCCGCTCTTCCATGGCCGACCCTCTACATTAAAGCAGGAATCCTTTTACCTTTTTAGCGAGATCCTTCACGTCGATCGGCTTCGGTATAAACGCGTCGAAACCCGCCGCGTTTATCCTCTCCATATCCTCTTTCATGACTGAAGCCGAGAGCGCCACCACTTTGACGCCGGCAAGGCGGGGGTCCTGCCTTATCCTTTTATGAACCTCAAAGCCGTCTATTCCGGGCATGCCTATGTCCAGAAGGATGAGGTCGGGCACGGACGTCTTTAACGCCGCCAGCGCCGCGTCCCCGCAGGCGCACTGCATTACATTAAAACCGCTGAACTCGAGGAGATCAGCGGTCAGTTTCAGGCTAAGGGGGTCGTCTTCCACGACCATTATAGTCTTTTTCACAAAATTTATTATACCGCGAAGACGCGCCTATGTAAAGGCGTTAAGGAGAGAGCCGAAAGCCTGATAAAATTATTTCGAGAATATCTTATTAAGGGCCGCCTGCATGCGCGGGTTCTTCATAAAGTATTCCCAGATGAGGCCTGTAGTATAATTCTCTATCATAAGGACCTGGGGCCCGACGTCGATGCCGAGGTAGTAAGAACAGTACCCGTATTCGTCGAACGAATCTTTCGGCCCGTAGATCCCCCACAGATTACCGTAATATGTCGTGTAATAGTGCTTGAGGGCCCTGAAGCCGAGGTTATCGTTTTCGGGCCTGAAAGGCTCGTCCCATGTCTTCTTAAAGAACGGCATACAGCTTATCGCGCCGTACGGCGCCAAAATGCCTACATGGTCGGGGTTTCCGCCGTAAGCCTCGCACGGAGCCGCGCCGAAAGTGCCGTTATACGACCACCCCCTCGGATAAAAACACGGAGTAAGCCCCCAGCTGTCCGGACCGTAGGCCGGATTGGCGGAGGCGTTGTTTATGCAGAACTGCCTGTTCGCGAGAGCCGCGTTCACTGAATTCTGCCACCAGTCGACCGGCGCCTTCGTTTTATAGGAAGTCGCGGACGGGTTGTCCTGTCCCAGGCCCTGGAAATCTATAAAACAGTGCGCGAAGAAATACGTGAAGAGCGAGCCGAAATACGAGTTCACCACATCGTACCCGCCGTACCGGCGCACGGTGCGCGGCCAGCTGTACATAGTCTCGAGGAAGTCCATCGCGTCCGGTTCCTTGCCGAGGGCCATCACCGATACGAGTATCGTCTCGTCGCCGGGCCTGTCCCAGGTCTGGGAGATGATACTGCCCGTCTTCGGGTCCCAGCCGTGCGAGAACTGTTTGGAGTAGATGTTCAGGAACAGCCTCCACTGGAGCTTATTATATATAGTCTCGACCTTCTCCTTGACCTCGAGGCCGAAATACTCGCCTGCCGTTACCGCGCCGGCCATGAAGAGCGCCATATCCACCGTGGAAACCTCACGGTTATCATAACACGTCCCGTCCGACTCTATAAAATGCGGCAGGAATCCGCCGTAACCGTATTCGTTGCCGTAGTCCGTCTGCATATTCTGGTACGCGATGCAGTTATCTAGGATCTGTATGACCCTTTCGCGCGCCTGCGCGCCGGTTATCTTCCACGGGGAAGTCGGGGAGTCGATCAGGCTATTGTTCGCGATGGCGCACATCGCGGCGAGACCGAACCCGGTGGCGCCTATACTCGCGCAGTAACTGTTCATGGTGCTGTCTTTCACGAAACCGTTCGACAGCGCTTCATAATAGAAGTAAGCCGCGGACTTTGCCTCCGTTTCCCATAACAATTGCAAATCTGTCAGCGCCGGGTATGGCGCAACGCTTATACTGATGGCCTGCATATCTGTCCTTCCTTTATAGTCCCTCGCCTCCACGATAAATTCGTATGCCCCGGCGGCGCTCGGCCATCCGGTGATCTCGCCCGTCGAGCTTTTGAGGCTGAGCCCCGAAGGTATTGAGCCGCTCACGACAGACCACGTATACGGCAGGACGCCGTTATCCGCGTACAGCGTCTCCGCATAGCGTTCATTGACCACGCCGTCTGCAAGGCCTTTAGTGAATATCTCGGGGGCGGGGGCAAGCACATTTACGCGATTTGTTACGGTCTTCGTGTTCGAACCGCCAGGACCGGTCGCGGTAAGCGCTACCGTATAATAACGCTGCGACGGCGGCTGGCTTAAAGTATTATCTATCTTAATATGGTCCCAGTATGCTTCTATGTATTCGGGCGTCGTGGGCGGATACGGCAAAACAACGCCGGAGGCTATTATCTGGCCGAAATATACGCTCGAAGGATAGCCGTGCGCCGCGGTGTGTTTCATATCGGCGGTCATCCGTCTCACCCCGTCCACATATACACTGACAACACCGTTCAGGACTTTTACGCGGTACGTGTGAAAATCGGAGGTCGTATCCATTTCATAAGTCGCTTTATATTCGGCGCTCCAGCCAAGATTGATGTTATTGGGCGTAATGTCGAGCCTCCAGGCGTAAACGCTGTCGTAGGCGCCGAGGCACATCGCCCCGTATGAAATGCCCGCGAATGACGCAAGCCGCATACGGGCCTCTACCGTATAGAGAGACGCGGCCGAGAAGTCGGCGCTCCTGTCATACCAGGCCGCCTGGCCCGCGGTATAGTTGCACTTATTATGCAGAACTCCGGCCTCTATAGATTCGGTCTCGGGCGTCCCGCGAATATGCCGCGTCCATCCTGCCCCTGCGTCCTGAGGCAGATCATCGGCCTGATAATCGACATCCCACGGGCTCACGAGTGAATAAGCGTGGGCCGGATTTGTCGCTGTGCTCCTGACGCCGTCGCCGAAATCCCACGAACGGCTTGTAACGGATCCTGTCGTCTTATCCGTGAACCGAACCGTAAGCGGGGTATCGCCGCTCGCCGGATCTGCGGTGAAATCAGCGGCCGGTGCCACAACGGCTTCCTTGACCTGCCATGTCCCTTTTTGGACCCATCCGGTCGCGGCGTTCTTCGAATCGGCCGCATAGAGATATATCTTTTTCGGCGTTCTGGAAACGGCGGGGGTTTTAAATGTGACGTTCCAGTTCACCACAAGCACCTTACCCGAAGCGCTCACCCTGGTCCGGGAGCAGTCGAGTTTCGCGTACGAATTTTCCAGGATGACATCCGAGCCGGGAGCGCCGTTTCCGGGCACAAACCCTGTGCCGGCGTCATTATATAGGTACAGCCTGTTCGTAGTCCTGTTATAATAACCGCAGAAAGCCTTTTTGCGGTTAGTGGAGGTATTGACCTGGCATATCGCCGTCTTGATATCCGAATACCCGTTATTGTCTGTATATGAAGACGTAAAGTTGACCGGCGTCGCCGCCAGGGCAGACCCACGCGAAGGCGTAAGGGTATTGGCCCTCGGCGCATAGTTTGCTTTATGCGCGGCGGCATCAGACATCCCGGCACCCGTAACAAGAAAAATCGCTGTTAAAATAATTACGATTTTAAC
>JAQUSE010000004.1 GCA_028715235.1 Candidatus Omnitrophota bacterium
AGTCCGGCCAGGGTGTTATCCGGCGGGCTCTGAATAAGCTTGGCGATCCTGCTCACGTCAAGGACTACCGGCAGCTTCTTGTCAAATTTCGGTGTGGAGATCGCTGTGATCGGGTTGGTCTTTATAAGGCCTTCCCTGTACAGGAACCTGAAAAAACTCCGCAGGGAGGCCAACTTACGAGCTATGGTCCTCTTGGAATAGTTCCTCGCTCTCATCTCTGCCAGGAACTTCCTCAATGCGATATGATCTATTCCTCCTATATCTTTCTCTCCAAGGAATACGCCGAACGCCTTCAGGTCTATTACATAATTTGTGACTGTGTGCGGCGACGCATTCTTCTCGACCTTTAAATATGTTATGAACTTATCTATATACCTCTGCATCAAGAAACGGCGCCTTCCTTCTCCGGCAGCTTCTTTGCCGTAAACGTGCATTTCGGATATTTCGTGCAGCCGTAGAATGAACCTCTTGTCGAACGGCGGGCGACCAGTTCACCGCCGCAGCCCGAAGGACACTTGATACCTGTCGTAATCGACTTGGAACTCTTACACCTGGGATAATCGGAACAGCTGAGGAACTTCCCGCGCCTGCCCCACTTTATCACCATGGGCTTGCCGCATAGTTCGCATATCTCGCCAGTAGCGGCCACCTCTTTCTTCACGTCCCTCATGTTGACCTTCGCCTGCTCTACAGAATGTATGAAGGGCGAGTAGAAGCTCTTCAGCACCGTCAGCCAGTCCGCTTCCCCTTCCTCGATGCCGTCCAGCTCGTCTTCCATCTTTGCGGTGAACTTTACGTCGAGTATCTTAGGGAAGCTCTGCATGAGAAGCTCTGTCACTATCCCTCCAAGTTCGGTCGGCCGGAAATAGCCGGAATCCCTCTGCACATAGTCCCTGGCCGTTATCGTCTGAATTATCGGGGCATATGTGGAAGGCCTTCCTATGCCGAGCTCTTCAAGCACCTTAACAAGCGACGCGTCCGAATATCTCGGAGGCGGTTTAGTGAAATGCTGGCTCGATATTATGTCCAGGAGGTCGAGGGCAAGGCCTACGGAGAGCTCCGGCAGTTTCATCTTTTCTTCGCCGACGTCTCCTTCGGTCTGTTCTTTTTCGACTTCGTAGACCGCCGTGTAGCCGTCGAAGACCGGTTTAGTCGCGCCCGTTTTGAATAGATATTCGCCCGCCTTGATATCAACGCTCGTCTGCGCATATATCGCCGGGACCATCTGGCTTGCCAGGAAACGGTTCCATATGAGCTGGTAAAGTTTGAACTGGTCGGGCGAAAGCGCGTGCTTTATAGAGTCAGGCTCGCGCAGGGGAAGAGCGGGCCTGATCGCTTCATGGGCCTCCTGGGCGCTCTTTCTCGCTTTATACGCATTCGGGACCTGCGGATAATATTTATTGCCGTATTTATCCAGTATGTAATCCTTTGCCGCGGCCTGGGCGTCTTTCGATATCCTTACCGAATCCGTCCTCATGTAAGTTATGAGACCCACACTTCCCTCCTCGCCTATCTCAACGCCTTCGTAAAGGGTCTGCGCTATATGCATCGTCCTCGCGCCTGAATACCTCAATTTATTGAACGACTCCTGCTGCAGTTTGCTCGTTGTGAACGGAGGATAAGGGTTCTTCTTCTTTGTAGTCTGTCTTATGTCGCTTACGGTAAAGGTCTCTTTTCTCAATACGGCGTTTATATCGTCCGCCCCTACCTTATTGTTTATATCTACCTTCTTATCCTTGTATTTATCCAGCTTCGCCCTGAATTTATCCGCAGGAGCGTCTTTCTTCCTCTTAAGTTCAGCCTCTATGTCCCAGTATTCCTGCGGTTTGAACTTCTTTATCTCCTCCTCGCGCTCGACTATCAGACGAACGGCGACCGATTGAACGCGGCCCGCGCTTAACCCCCTCGACACCTTCTTCCAGAGGAGCGGACTCAACGTGTAACCGACTATCCTGTCCAGGATCCTCCTCGCCTGCTGGGCATTGACGAGGTGCATATCTATGTCGCGCGGATGCTTGAAGGCCTCAAGGACAGCGTCTTTCGTTATTTCGTCGAACGATACACGGTAGCTCTTCTTCTTCGGATCGCACAATACGTTCCTGATGTGCCAACTTATGGCCTCGCCCTCCCTATCAGGGTCGGCTGCCAGATATATCGCCTGCTTGTTTTTGGCGGCCTTCTTTAGCACCGATAGATGTTTTCTCCTGTCCGCCATGACCACATATTCCGCCTTAAAGTCGTTCTCCGGGTCGACGCCTAATTTTGATTTGGGCAGGTCCACTATGTGGCCCATGCTCGAGGCAACCTCGTAGTTCGATCCGAGGAATTTGTTAATCGTCTTCGCCTTTGCCGGCGATTCTACTATCACCAGATTCTTAGCCATTGTTTCCCTCTCAGACCTACTTTAGTTTTAAGCTATAAGTCGTAAGTTGTAATGAATTCAATACTTAAAACTTATAACTTAAAGCTTACGACTTTACTCAGTTTTCCTTCCTGATAAAATGCTTGCCCGGGAGTTGCATTATAAGCTTCTTTATTTCCAGGTCCAACAAGACCTTTGATGCCCTTGCCGGCGCCAGGCCGGACCCCTTAAGGATCTCGTCTATAAATACCGGTTCTTTCGATAGCATCTTATAGACCTTACGTTCGTCATCGGTCAGCGAATTATATATGTATGCCTTCGTCTTAGCGTCAATCTTTTCGTCGATGTCTTTTTTGTTCTCCTCGGAAACAGGCCTGATCTCGGCGATAGACAACTCCTCCATTATATCTTCGACCGACTGAACCAGTCTTGCTCCGTCTTTTATAAGCTCGTTTGCGCCGGAACTTGTAAGCGACGATACCCTGCCCGGCACCGCAAATACGGTCCTGCCCTGTTCGGCGGCAAAATCCGCCGTGATGAGCGCGCCTGAATTCCTGGCCGCCTCCACTACTACTACGCCAAGCGAGAGGCCGCTGATTATCCTGTTCCTCTGCGGAAAATTATACGACAGAGGCTCCATGTCGTCTTCAAACTCCGTCACTACAGCGCCTGTCCCGGCTATCTGATGATATAATTTTTCGTTCTCGGGCGGATAGATATGGCCGTGGCCGCTTCCGAGGACGGCGATCGTCCTGCCCTTAGCCTTCAGCGCGCCGCGATGAGCGCTTGAATCTATGCCCTTAGCCATGCCGCTGACCACCGTAACACCCCGGGACGCAAGCTCGTACCCGAGCTTCTCGCCCATCTCCAGACCGTATATCGAGGCTCTCCTTGACCCGACCAGCGCTACGGCGATCTCGTCCTGCTCCGCGAACGAACCGTTTACATAAAGCGCTTTCGGCGGTTTGTGGATATTCCAGAGGTTCTTCGGATATAATTTATCGTCAATCGTGATCTTTCGTATCGCCATTTAGCTGAACTGCTTCCTTACGTTTGTCTTGGTAAAGAACCAAAATAGCAGGAATAGATACAAAGCTGTTACGACTTCAAATACGCCGGTCATTACGCGTATTACCTTTTCCCCCGCCGTCGCCATCCTGGAGATAAATTCCTCTCTGGGCATCTGTATCTTGGCCAATGTCTCCGGCGGCAGTTTATCATACTGTTTTTCATAAACGGCTATCGATTTCGGTTCATGCGCCGCGATAGAAGCATACCTGTGATTGAACGGCACGAATACGATCATCCCAAGGACCCCGATGAGCACCAGCGTAATAGCCGTCTTTCTTGCCCATTCCTTAAGGAAGAGCAGGAATATGCCGGCAACTATGCCGGCTAAGCTCGTCAAAACGGCGTAAAGGACCATCCACGTGAGAGTATTTTTCGCCAGGAAAGAATAGTTCTGGTGCATGCCGGGCGACGTTATCAACCCAATAAAATTGACGATTATGAACGTCCACGCGAAAAATGTCACGCTGCCGGACGCTTTCTTCTTGCCGTCCACGACCTCGGCTTTTTCAGACATATCAATACCTCCTCTTTTCCTTTCGCAGGATCAATCCGAAAAGCGTCCAACTTGCCAGGACCACCGCAAAAGTTATTACAACACAATTCAGGATTAGTAGTTTCCGGTCGAGCCCTGTCTTTTCCCGCCTGAAGATATCGAGCATGTATTCGTCTTCGCTATTTTTCAACATATTTCCGGACTTAACCTGCTTTATTAAAATGGCCCTGTATTTTTCTTTAATAGATATAGATTTCCTGATAAGCGGCATCCCTATTGCGGCGTAATTGAACACAAGTATAAGGAACAGAGTAATGCCGGTCCACATCCTTGCTTTTCTGCTGATAGCCACTCTATTTCTCCTCGGAAGGACGACCTTCCGAATTAACGATCTCTACAATTTTCTCAACGACCTGCCGCACTGTCAGCTTACCGGTATCAAAGAAAAAGCCGGCTTTCGCATAAAGCGGCGCGCGCTTGGACAGAAGATCTTTTATTTTGCGTTTAGGATCTTCTACGTTCAATAACGGCCTGTGCTTGTATTTTTTTGTCCTCTCCAGGATCACGTCCTCATCGGCCGTGAGGCATATCAAGATCCCGTTCGACTTGAGATTGGAAATGTTCTCATTGCGAACGACCGCGCCGCCGCCGGCGTCTATGACCTGGCCGTCGTGACCCGAAATATCGCGAATGACCTCGCTTTCAATCTCACGGAAACGGTCTTCGCCTTCAGTCTTGAATATCTCGTTTATAGTCCTCTTTTCTCTTTTTTCAATAAGGCTGTCGGTAGACACATAATCCATTGCCAGCTTATTTGCGAGCGCGGTCGCTATAGTAGTCTTGCCGGTGCCCATGAATCCTATCAGGACGATGTTTCGCATATAGTTATAAGTTATAAGCCGTAAGCTGTAAGTTTTTACTTAAAACTTATAACTTACAACTTACAACTAATTAAAATCTCCTCACCTGCTCCAGATATCCTTCGAAATTCCGCTTCATCTCGCCTATCGAATCGCCGCCGAATTTCTCGATCAATGCGTTTGCTATCTCGACAGCCGACACGGCTTCGCCTACAACTCCGGCAGCCGGGACCGCGCATACATCCGAGCGCTCAACGGTAGCGTATACGCCTTTTTTCGAGCGGATATTTATGCTCGCAAGAGGCCGTTTTAATGTCGCTATCGGTTTCATAACAGCCCGGATCCTTATATCTTCCCCGTTAGTTACGCCGCCTTCTATGCCGCCGGCCTTATTGGTCTTTCTGGAAAATCCTCTTCTCCTGTCATGCAGTATCTCATCGTGGACTGCAGAACCCATCCTGTTAGCAGCCTCAAATCCTATACCGAAACTTACGCCCTTAACAGCTTGAATGGACATTACGGCTTTAGCCAGTACGCCGTCCATGCGCCTGTCCCATTGCGTATAGCTTCCTAGACCGGGCGGGACGCCCTTTATGACGATCTCAAATACCCCTCCGATAGTATCGCCGTTTTTCCTGGCCCTGTCTATCTCCGCGCACATTGCCCCCGAAGCTTTTATGTCGGCGCATCTGACCGGAGACTTTTCGCAGATCTTGACAATGCGGTTAAAAGGCAGACTCTCAGTCTCAGCCTCGACGCCGCCGATAATCACAACGTGGCTCGTTACTTTTATCCCGAAACCGGCCAACAGCGCCTTGCACACGGCGCCGACGCTTACTCTGGCTACGGTCTCCCGGGCGCTGGCGCGCTCGAGGACGCTCCGCACATCCTTGAGGCCGTACTTCAACACGCCGGCCAGGTCCGCATGTCCGGGACGCGGGTGGAGCACCACACCCAACCTTTCGATAGACTGGTCCACATTTTCGATCATCATCGCTATAGGGCTGCCTATCGTCACGGATTTTCGCACCCCGGAGAGGATCTTGACCTTATCTGATTCAATGCTCATCCTCTTTCCTCTTCCGTATCCCTGCATGCGCCTGGATAGCTCTCTATCTATATCACTCTTATCTATCTGCAGCCCCGCCGGCATTCCATCGAGTATAGCAAGCATACATCTTCCGTGAGACTCACCGCTGGTCAGGTAACGTAACATAGTCATCCTCCGATTTGATGTAATTTAATCCCGGCAAATCGTCCCGAGCCGCTCCAATCTCACTCAGGCGGTGGGGGACTACATATTAATAAAGTCTGTTAAAGAATAAGTTCAATATCTTTTCGCCCCAGAATATCGCGACTATCGCGGCAAGCGAAAGGTGCGGCCCGTAAGGGATTATCTCCCGTCCGTCCTTTATTTTCAGGGCAATGCCTACTGCAGCGCCGAATACAGGCGCGATAAAAAAAGTCAGGATGGCAAGTTTCCACCCAAGAAAAGCGCCTATCATCGCCATCAGCTTGACGTCTCCTCCGCCCATAGCCTCTTTGCGAAACATTATTTTGCCCAGGAGCCCCATAAGATATATGCTCCCGCCGCCGGCAACCGCACCTATGAAAGACGCGATAAGCGCCGAGAATCTGGAAGGCGCGTCTAATAGCGCCGGGAACGCGAACGCGAATATAAAGCCTGCCGCCAGCCCTCCCAAAGATATCTCATCAGGTATCTCTGTTATCTCGAAGTCGATGAAAGTCGATATGATTAGCCCGCAGGCCAAGATAGAATATCCGAAGAACTTACTTAAGTTTTCCCTGAACGCAAGGAATAACAGGACCAACAGCGAAGCTGTCAGGACCTCTACTATTACATATCTTAAAGATATCCTGGCCTTGCAAAACCTGCACTTCCCGCCAAGTAATATGTAGCTCAATACCGGTATGTTGTCGTACCATAATATGTTTTTATTACACGCCGTGCAGTGTGACGGCGGCATCACTATCGACTCTTTTTTCGGCATCCTGCAGATGCAGACATTCAGGAAACTGCCTACCATTAATCCTATTACAAACACAATAGCACCGTCCATCAGTAGCTCCACTACGTTCTAAGCGCCGCCTTAAGCGCTTTGCGCATCACGGCGATCGGCGCCTGTCTACCCGTCCATATCTCGAACGCTATCGCGCCCTGATACAAAAGCATCCCCAGTCCGGTCGACGCATAGCATCTTGCCCTCTGAGCAGCTTTTACCAGTTCCGTTACCGGGCGGTTATAGACAAGGTCGTATACATACATGCCTGCGCGCAGCATGCTTTTTTCTACCGGAGAAGGATCAGCCTCTCTCATCCCGACCGGTGTCGCGTTCACCAGAAGGTCCGCTCCCGCAATAGCCCCGGATATATCCGCGCCAGTCGTTATCTCTATCCTGCTCTTATCGTAATATTTTAAATACTGGCTCTTCAGGTCTTCGGCCCTCTTGTTATCGACGTCCGACACGATAATCCTCTTTGGGCCGTTCCCAAGATACATCACGACAGCTCTTGCCGCGCCACCGGCGCCCAACACAAAAACGGTCCTGCCCTCCGGTTCAAATTTAAGGTCCTCTACCAGCGACCGGTAGAACCCGGGACCGTCCGTATTGTAGCCGCGCAACTTGCCGTCATCGCCGGGCTTTATCGTATTTACCGCTCCCAACTTCCCGGCATTTTCGTCAAGTACGCCGCTTTTTTCGATATAATCCCTTGCGCCTATCTGGTGCGGGATAGTCACGTTCAAGCCTGATATCTTTTTAGCCGGCATCTCTTTTAAAAAAATGTCGAGCTCTTTAGGCTCGACCTCAAATAGTGAGTATTCGGCATCCATACCAAGCTCCTCGAATGCCGCGTTATGCATGGCGGGCGAAAGGGAATGCTTGACAGGATAACCTATCAGGCCGTATTTTAGTTTAGCCATAGTTATAAAATAGTCGTAAGTTATAAGCTGTAAGCGGTAAAAATAAATCTTACAACTTACGACTTACAGCTTACGACTATCCTTACGCGCCAGTTTGTTCGCCGCATTTATATACGCCTTGATGCTCGCCTCGATTATGTCCGTGCTGGCTCCTCGTCCGGAAACGACCCTGCCTTTTGAAAGGATCTTCACTGAGACTTCGCCGAGGGCGTCTTTCCCGCCGGTCACAGACCTTATCTGATAATCCATAAGTTTGCCGCTCAAACCGGTGATCTTGTCGATCGCCTTATAACAGGCGTCTACAGGACCATCGCCGCCGGAGTTCGCTTCATGGATCTTGCTGTGTCTTTTCAATGATATCGTAGCCGTCGGTTTTACCCGGTCGCCGGACGCGATATGAAAATGCGCCAGACTGAACTCCTCGGGTATCTTCGATATCTCTTCATCGGCGATCGTCTCAAGGTCCTCGTCAAATATCTCTTTCTTCTTGTCCGCCAGAACCTTGAACCTTTCAAAGGCCTTTTCGAGCTGTTCCTTGTTTACCTCGATGCCGAGTTTCTTCAAACGTTCGCCGAACGCATGGCGCCCGGAATGTTTCCCAAGAACCAATTTCGTCTCTTCATATCCGACGTCTTCGGGTCTCATGATCTCGTAAGTTGTGCGCTCTTTAAGGACCCCGTCCTGATGTATACCGGACTCATGGGCAAACGCGTTGGCGCCCACGATCGCCTTGTTGGGCTGGACGCTCATACCTGTGAGCTTGGACACAAGACGGCTCGTCTTGTAGATCTCTTTCGTATTTACGTCTGTGTATACACCTTTAAAGATATCGGACCTCGTCTTAATGGCCATAACGATCTCTTCCAGGGAAGCATTGCCCGCCCGTTCGCCAAGACCGTTTATCGTGCATTCGACCTGGCGCGCGCCGTTGAGCACCGCGGCCAGGGAATTTGATACCGACAGACCGAGGTCGTTATGGCAATGGACGCTTATGACGCACCTTTCGATATTAGGGACATTCACCTTTATGCCCTTAATTATTTCGGCAAATTCAAATGGTGTGGTATAACCTACCGTATCGGGAATGTTCACAGTGGTCGCTCCGGCGTCTACAACAGCCTCCACGAATTTATGCAAAAAAGCCTCTTCGGTCCGCGACGCGTCTTCCGGAGAGAACTCTATGTCGGCGCACCGCTTTTTAGCGTATTTTACGGCCGCGACCGCAAGCCTCAGTATCTCGTCCTCGGCTTTTTTGAGCTTGTATTTCATGTGGATCTTGGAGGTGGCGAGAAAGACATGTATCCTCGGCCTCGTCGAATACTTCACCGAGTTATAGGCCGCGTCTATGTCCTTCTCAATAGCCCTCGCAAGTCCGCAGATGACTGGGCCCTTTATAGTCTTAGCGACCGTCTTGACGGAATCAAAATCTCCCGGGCTCGAAATCGGAAACCCCGCTTCAATGACATCAACGCCCAGGACAGCAAGCTGCCTTGCTATCTCGAGCTTCTCATTCATATTGAGGCTCGCCCCGGGCGATTGCTCTCCGTCCCTCAGTGTCGTATCGAATATTATTATCTTTTCATTTTCCATTTTTTAATCCAGCTCTCTTAAAAATAAATTTTTCATCTCGGAGTAATGTGCTGTGTCGAAAAATTTATTTCTTCCCTTCCATCCACGGCATCATCTTGCGAAGCTCCTGCCCGACCTTCTCTATCTTATGGTCGTCGCCTTTCTTCAGCAGGGCGTCGAAATTATGCCGGCCTGTCTCGTTCTCTTTTATCCACTCCCTCGCGAATTTCCCGGAAACTATCTCTTTCAGCATCTTCTTCATCGCTTTGCGCGTCCGGTCGGTTATTATCCTTGGGCCGCGGGTCAGATCACCGTAGGTAGCCGTGTTCGACACCCTGCGCCTCATACCGCTGATGCCCGTCTCCTGGATGAGGTCGGTAATAAGTTTCAATTCATGCAGCACTTCGAAATACGCTATCTCAGGCTGGTATCCCGCTTCGATGAGCGTATCGAACCCGGCCTTGATGAGCTCAGTAGCGCCGCCGCATAGGACCGCCTGCTCGCCGAAAAGATCCGTCTCGGTCTCCTCTTCGAACGTCGTCTCTATAACGCCTGCCCTAGTCCCGCCTATTCCCTTAGCGTACGCTAACGCCGTCTTCTTCGCGTTACCGGTCGCGTCCTGGTAGACCGCCACGAGGCACGGAACGCCCTTGCCCTCTTCGTACATCCTGCGCACAAGAGCGCCCGGCCCTTTCGGCGCGACCATGATGACGTCTATCTTCTTCGAAGGCTTTATCTGTTTAAAACGTATATTGAATCCGTGCGAAAATAGGAGCGTCTTGCCTTTCGTCATATTCCCGACGATCTCTTCTTTGTACAACTTCGCCTGCAGGTGATCCTGCGTCAGGATCTGTATAATATCGGCCTGCGCTGAAGCCTCTTTCGCCGAAACCGGATTAAATCCGTCTTTCTTGGCCAGCTCATAATTAGGCGTCCCGGGTAGTTCACTCACGACCACATCCAGCCCCGAATCCCTGAGATTTAAACTTTGCCCGCGGCCCTGAATACCGTATCCGATAACAGCTATCTTCTTCCCCTTCAACACATCCAAGTCAGCGTCCTTGTCATAGTAGATCTTTGCCATCTCTAACTACTCCTTTCTTGATTATTCTCCAAATCCGAAGCACGAAATACGAAATCCGAAACAAATTCTAAATTCGAATTTTGAAAATTTGATATTGTTTCGAATTTCGATATTCGGATTTCGAATTTATCACTCATTAACCTCCGGTTTTCCCTCCACCTTCAGCCCCTTATCATCAGTCCCCATCGCTATCCTGCCCGTCCTTACCACCTCCAGTATGCCAAATGGCCTAAGCAGTTCCAGGATAGCCTTTATCCTGGTCTGGTCTCCCATGACCTCCACGCTTATTGTATGCGGCCCCGCGTTCTCTATCCTGGCGCCAAAAGATTCCACTGCCTCGAGTACCTCTTTGCGGTCTTTTGCCTTCACGGATACTTTTACAAGGATAAGTTCCCTGTCTATGAACTCCCCTTCCCTGAAATCGACGACCTTAATAACATCGATTAGCTTATTGAGCTGTTTCTTTATCTGCTCAAGCGTCTTGTCGTCACCCTCGACAACTATCGTCATCCTGGAGACAGACGGTTCCTCAGTCTCTCCTACAGCTAAAGACGTTATATTGAACCCTCTAGCGCTGAAAAGCCCTGATATCCGCGCGAGCACGCCGAATTTATTCTCTACCAGAACAGATATTGTATGTTTCATGCTAAACCGTCGATCATTTTATTGATCGCCTCTCCCGCGGGGACCATCGGAAAGACATTTTCCTCTTCCTCGATACGGAAATCGATGAAGACCACATTGTCGGTCTTGATCGCCTTTTCGATTGCCCCCTTGACCTCGGACTTCTTAGTCACCCTTATCCCAACCGCCCCGTAGCTTTCTGCAAGCTTCACAAAATCAGGAGACTCTCCGCCGAGACAGGTATATGAATACCGTTTCTTATAGAACAACTCCTGCCATTGACGAACCATCCCAAGGCAGCAATTGTTAAGGATAATGACTTTAACAGGCAATTTGTTGATAACTGCAGTCGCCAGTTCCTGTATATTCATCTGGATAGAACCATCGCCCGCTATATCGAAGACGAGGGCTTTCGGCTTACCCATTTGGGCGCCGATGGCAGCGGGAAAACCGTATCCCATCGTGCCCAGCCCGCCCGACGAAAGCATCGTCCTCGGTTTCGTGAATTTATAGAACTGCGCGGACCACATCTGGTTCTGGCCGACCTCAGTGCATATTATCGCCTCACCCCTGGTTTGCCTCCAGATCTCCTCCAGGATATATTGAGGCCGAAGTTTATCGTCATCCTTATATTTTAACGGATATTTCTTCTTCCACCCTTCGACCTTAGCAAGCCAGTCTTTTGTATCCGGCTTCTTCACGGATTTTATTAATTGTTTCAACACGGCCTTAGCGTCGCCGACTATCGGTATATCAACGTCGACCGTCTTCGAGACACTGGCCGGATCTATATCTATATGGATGACCTTAGCGTGCGGAGCGAACGCGTCGACCTTTCCGGTAACTCTGTCATCGAACCTGGCGCCGACGGCTATTATCAAGTCCGACTCCATTATCGCGTGGTTAGCGTAAGCCGTGCCGTGCATGCCGAGCATGCCCAAAGCCAGTTTATCGGTAAGCGGAAACGCGCCCAGCCCCAGAAGCGTCATGGTAACAGGTATCTCATTCTTGGTCGCCAGTTCCCTGACTTCATCCGACGCTTCGGATATAATTGCGCCTCCGCCGACATATAGCACCGGCCTCTTCGAATCCGATATCGCCTTAGCCGCCCTCTTTATCTGCCCGGGATGCCCTGAATATGTCGGTTTATAGCCGCGTATATCGACTTTCTCGGGATAGACGAACTCCGTCTCCTGCATCTGGATGTCTGATGGAAAATCTATCAGTACGGGCCCCGGCCTCCCCGTAGAAGCTATGTGGAACGCCTCTTTAATGATCCGCGCTAGATCTTTTATGTCCTCGACCAGATAATTATGCTTTGTGATCGGCCTCGTTATGCCGGTAATATCGGCTTCCTGGAAAGCGTCGTTGCCTATAAGGAATGACTTGACCTGTCCGGTTATCGCGACCATCGGTATCGAATCCATATAGGCTGTCGCGATACCGGTTACAAGGTTCGTTTCTCCCGGGCCTGACGTCGCAATACATACTCCGACTTTGCCGGTCGCCCTCGCGTAACCGTCAGCCGCGTGCGCGGCCCCCTGCTCATGCCGCGTCAGTATAAGCTTAACGCTCGCGTCATATAGCTTATCGAAAATAGGCAATACCTGGCCTCCGGGATAGCCGAATATATATTCGACCCCCTCTTTCTTCAGTGACTCGATTAAAATTTGAGCTCCAGTTAGTTTCATATATTCCTAATCCGTTAAATCCGAAGCACGAAATTCGAAATTCGAAACAAATCCGAATGTATTAATGTTCAAAACCTCATTTTGGTCATTTGAATTTTGGTAATTCGATATTGTTTCGGATTTTGATATTCGGATTTCGTATTTAAACTTTTTTCAACTTCGTAACACAGCGCCTTCCGCCGCCGATGAGACAACCTTCGCGTACCGCGCAAGATATCCCTCGTTCTCTTTCGGCGCAGGCGCTTTCCATTTGGCTAGACGAGACCTTATCTCGTCATCGCTCACTTTAAGTTCAAGCTTACGGCCTGGGATATCTATCGATATCTCGTCGCCGTCCTTGACTATCGCAATTATTCCTCCGGCTTGCGCCTCGGGCGAGATATGGCCGATACACGGCCCCTGTGTCCCGCCTGAAAACCTTCCGTCCGTGATAAGCGCGACATCATCGGCAAGTCCCATGCCGACGATCGCAGCCGTAGGCGAAAGCATCTCCCTCATACCGGGACCACCCATAGGCCCTTCGTATCTGATGACGACACAGTCTCCCTTGGCGATCTTTCCCGCCATGATAGCCTGCATGCACGACTCTTCCGAATCGAAGACTCGCGCTTTCCCATTAAATTTGAGCATCGCATCCGAGACTGCAGTCTGCTTAACGACCGCGCCCTCAGGCGCGAGATTGCCTTTCAGGACAGCAATACCGCCCTCTTTATGATAAGCGTTCTTATAATCCCTGATGACGTTCTCATCCAGGATCTGAGCCTCGTTCGCTATCTGGCTTATCGTCTTTGAGCTGCATGTCATTATGTCGTCGAGTTGGTTCTTCATCCTCTTCATGATAGCAGGGATGCCGCCCGCTGAATCGAGATCCTCCATGAAATGCTCTCCGCCCGGTAGTATATTGGAGATATGCGGCGTCTTTTTCGATATCTCATCGAACATTTCGGCCGATATATCGATACCGAATTCCTTGGCAATAGCTATCACATGCAGGACAGTATTTGTCGAACCGCCTAAAGCCATATCAACCTTGATGGCGTTAGAGAACGCCTCTTTCCTGCATATCGTCCGCGGTAGTATATTCCTGCGGACGAGATTGACTATCCTCTCACCGCTCTCCTGGGCGATCCTGTCTTTCTTTGCGCTCACCGCCAGAGCCGTTGCGCACCCCGGAACGCTCATACCGAGCGCCTCCGTAACGCAAGCCATCGAATTAGCCGTATATAATCCCTGGCACGCCCCGGCTCCCGGACACGCGCACATCTCAAGAGCGCTCAGTTCTTCCTGCGAGATATCGCCCTTCTTAAACCGCCCTACCGCCTCAAATGTGTCTTTGACCAATGAAAGCCTGCGACCCCTTAGGTTTCCGCTCATCATAGGCCCTGCCGTAACGACGACTGTAGGCACATTGAGCCGTCCTGAAGCCATAAGCATGCCGGGAGTGATCTTGTCACAGTTCGTCAGACATACGAGCCCGTCAAATTGATGCGCTTTCATGATACACTCGATCATATCCGCTATCAGCTCCCTCGAAGCAAGCGAATACTTCATGCCTGTGTGGCCCATAGCAATGCCGTCGCATATGCCCGGAATTCCAAAAAAGAACGGCACTCCGCCTGCGGCAGCGATGCCGCGCTCAATAAAACGCTCTAAACGGGCCATATGTATGTGGCCCGGTATAATATCGGTCCTGGACGTGGCGACCCCTATAAACGGCTTTGCCATATCCTCTTTGGATATGCCTGTAGCGTATAAAAGAGACCTTGCTCCTGCCCGCTCAACACCCTTTTTGATCTTATCGCTCTTCACCCCGCCCTTCCTTTCTGACCTCGCCCCTTACACGGGAAGGGCGGGGTTCATAATAACGATCCTCCAATAAATTGCCCAACATACCACATAGACTAAAGATTATATGATATTATGGTATATTATGTCAAATAAATAAAAAACCCTGCCAATCTCCTATGTTAGCAGGGTAGATTAAATCTCGTTTAACACAAAATAAGCGATTTGCGCTATTTTATAGTAAATCTCTTTGTGTTACTCTCACCAAGACTGTCTTTAACCGCTATGGTATAAGATCCTTTTATCAGATTAGGCACAACAATGGTCATGCGCGTAGGCGCCTGCGATGATATAACAGCGTTCGCGGTCGTCTTTGCATTGGAAAAGATCACCCGCATATTACCGGTCCATTCAAGGCCTTTGCCGTTTATTTTCATCGAGGAACCCGGTTTGCCTGACACCGGGGAAAGCGATTTTATGTATGGACTCACAGGCATCGTAACAACCGCTATATTGGAATAAGGAGAATTCACAAAACCGTTACGCGCCTTTATCCTAAAATAGTACGTCTTACCCTGTGCCAGGGAATTACAGTCGACCGTGGTACTGTTCGGATTCTTTATTACCACCGTCATGATCTGGCTTGATTTAAAGTTCGATTTTTCGCAGCCTTCTACTATAAATCCGGTTTGATTGTCGGATGTGTTCTTCCACGAAAGTCTTACCTGCGAAAGGGACAAGGCGGTCGCGGTAAGATTCGCGGGAGGCGTCAATACTCTAACCGCTATACCATTACTCTGGCCCCCCCGTGTCACGACTTTTAGATTATCAGATATAACATTTTTAGGAATCGTCACTATGATCTGTTTATCCGACCAGGAATTGACAGGACAGATCAATCCACTATCTAGCATTACGACGGAATCGTTTTTAGCATCTCCGAAGTCCGTACCGTTTATGGTAAGCGCAGATCCTAAGGGGATACATACCGAAGAGGGCGATGTTATTTTAGGAGGATAGTAGAACTCTGCCAGACAAATGTCGCGCGGTTTAGGCCAGCCGGTGCCTTGCAGCCAGACGATCTTATTCTTATAGATGGCGGGATGACTGTTGGGCGCAGAACCCGATAGGCCGGGCTCTATCTCAAATCTCATGTCTTCTGAAGCATCGTAAACATAAATACCGGGCGCCTTACCGGGAGCGTCTTCGGCAAAAACAATCTTATCTTCGTATATATCAGACGTTATCGATATATCCGAGCCTGTAGATATGTGGGTCTTTTTACCCGTGGCCAAATCGTTCATATATGTATCCATCGGGGGAAAATGGTAACCCATGGCGCCATTACGATATCGCGTCCATACTATCTTATCCTGGTAGATGTTTATACAGGCAATGTCGTCATCACCTATCCGTGTCTTACGATTGGCTGCCGAATCATACAGATACATATCGTATCTCTCATGGAGATCAGCCTCGAACGGCGCCGCGCCCCAGACAATTTTACTATCAAATATCGCGTAACTGTTATGGCTTGCCAGAAGATAGTCGTTAGAGACGAATGTGAGTTTTTTTGTAGCCATGTCCTTTACGTAAAGATCGAAAGCGCCCGACCTGAACAAAATCTTGTTATTATAAAGTATAGGGTTGACCGGCCATATCGAAGACGGAAAAGTCATCTTAACAGTCTTGCCCGTAGAGATCTCATATACGTATAAAAACCGGTATAGGTCGGATGTCCACGTGATAAATTCCTCGTTGACATCAAAAAAACTGGCCATATAGGCTATCTGAGTCATCTTACCGTTCGTAAGGTTATACATAGTGATGCCCGAGTATCCGCGCCATACAATTTTGTCTCCGGCTATTTTAACTTCAAGCGGATATTCGTAATCATCTTTAGGAATAGGGGTCTTATATACCACTACGGTAGCCAGAGTAATATCTTTTGTAACGGTATGAGCATCGTCTCTTACAATGAACCTGATTACATACGAACCCTTATCCTGCTCGTCCGGCGTCCAACTGAAGATTTTAGTATCCGGATCAAACCGCGCTCCATAAGGAAGATTCTCGGCGCTAAACGACAATTGTCCTTCGGGAGTCGACGGATCGTCTTGATCATGAGCAGATATTTTAAATTCACACGTTCGTCCTATGGTGGCCCCTTGATTGGCAACATCTACAACAGGCGCCTGACTGATATTATCTACGTTAACGGCCGCAGACTGTATTATATTTTTATCGCTGGTTGTGGTAACCTTTAAGGTTAGTATATATTCGCCGTCCGGCAGGACGCGCGTATCCCATACTCCCAGCAGTCCGTCGGGTACGGCCAGAGCCGAAGCATTAATCAATGTATGATTTGCAGGATCTTCCATAGGCGCAAAATATAACTCATATCCCTTAAAACCTTCTTCAATATATGCGCTTCCTGTAATATACACATCCGACCTTACATAGCCCGTATCTTCCGGAGAAGTTATACCGATATTCGATCTGATATCTTTAGTATCGACGCATGCTTTTAATGCATTTACACGGCCGTATCCCAGATACACATCATGACCGGGAGCGCCTGTATCATCGGTTGATGATTGAATGATTTCGCGCACATCTTCAGGCGACAATAGCGGGTTTTTACCAAGTATCAACGCGGCGATGCCGGCCACGTGGGGACATGCCATGGATGTTCCCGCAAAACGCATATAACCGGAAGAGATCTTTAACTCTTTCTTTGCCTGCTGTCCAATGACGGTATAATCGGATATTGTGGAGAGTATATTATAGATGGAGATGGTGCCATCATTCAGCCCGCCTCCGGGAGCGGCCACAACCTTATCGCCCCAGTTGGAAAATACGCATCTTTCATCGTTCTCGTCCGACGCGGCAACGGCGATCACGGTATCTATGTTCGCAGGGACGTGCCACTTAATATCGGAATCACTGTTTCCCGCGGCCGCTATGCATACACATCCTTTATCATTAGCATAGCGAAAAGCATCCGTTAAAAGCCGGCTGGTTCCGGGGGCGCCCCAGGAATTGCTCAAAATCGAAGCGCCGTTATCCGCCGCGTATACTATGCATTCCGCAAGATGCCCGTAACTGCCCGAGCCGCCATTATCGAGCCCCTTCAGAGCCATGATCTTTGCCTTTGGCGCAACTCCTATTACGCCTATATCGTTATTTCCAACCGCGGCTATTGTGCCCGCGCAATGACTACCATGGCCGTAACGATCCATCGGATCCGAATCGTCGTACGCAAAATCCCACCCGCACACATCGTCTATATATCCGTTGCCGTCGTCATCTACACTATTATCTGGAATTTCGCCTGGATTGGTCCATATGTTCCCGGCAAGATCCGGATGCGTATAGTCTACCCCCGTGTCTATTACTGCCACAACCACGCCTTCACCCTGCGCGGCATCCCATACCTCTTCACACTTTATCTTCTTTATCCCCCACAGGTCATCGTATCCCTGGCCCCAGCTGCCGGAAGAATAATAATACGGATCGTTCGGGACCATCTGGATCCTTGCTATATAGTTAGGTTCCGCGTATTCAATATTTGGGTCCCGCTTAAGCTCCTCGCATACTGAAAGGACGTCTTTATCCGTCATCAATACATATGTAGAAAGAAGATCCGCTGTTTTTAGCGCGCTCAAGTCCTTGGCTTTAAGTTTATTATGCAATCCTTTAAATACGGGTTTTTCATCTTTAAGGCCGTATTTAGATTTTATGCCCGATAAGGTGTTTTTATGATCCGCTATGCGCTCTGAATTAGCCTTAGCATGCAGTATTTCCGGTCTGGCATCTTCTCTGATCTTGACTATAACCTCTCCGGGCGCGTATTTCTGTTTTTCGGTAAGGGACGACTTCTGGGATGGGTCGGTCGCGATTGCGTTTGCAGGTTCTGTAAAAGATAATAAAGTCATGAGTGATATAATTAGAAAAATTAGATTTGTCTTTATTTTGTTACGCATTGTATCCCCCATTTTTAACGCTTTTCAAAAGCCCTGAAATATACGGACACAAAAAAGCCTGATCCGCGATAACCGTGCGTTCAGTCCTAAATTAAACTAATCCCCTGTTTTACTTCATCCATACTATAGGATACACTACAAAATCAATATCTACAAGCAACTATTACTTACTTTTTTATCACTTAACAGAATCAGGCTTTATATATGCGGGGTACCCTGTTGGATATCGAGCAGACGACTTCGTAGGCTATTGTTCCTGCAAGGCGGGCAAGCTTTTCGGCGCGTATCTCATCGAGGCCCTGTTTACCTATTATGACGACCTCATCTCCTACTTTTGCTCCCTTTATCTTAGTAATATCTATCATTATCTGGTCCATGGTAACCTTGCCGATAACCGGAGCGCGGTGTCCCTTTACCAGGACATCGGCCCTGTTCGAGAGGTTCCTGAAGATCCCGTCAGCATAACCTATAGGCAACGTCGCGATCTTCGTCTGCTTCTGTGTTATAAAAGTCCGCCCATAACTTATAGAGCGGCCGGGAGGGGTATCTTTGATATAGACTATGCGCGTCTTTAACGAAAGAGCGGGTTTGAGCTTTATCAACTTCGGAAATGTGTGCTTAGGATACATGCCGTATATGATCAGGCCCGGCCTCACCAGGTTTAGATGCGACCTTTTGAAATCGACCGTCGCGATAGAATTGGCCGCGTGACGGAGCGGAATCTTTATCCATTCCTTCTCTACATCGACCAAAAGTTTCTCGAATGCCTCAATCTGGTAATTGGTAAAGAAGTCGTCACGGCCCGCACTCGAAAAATGGGTGTATATGCCTTCGAGGGCAATCTTCTTTTCAGCCGAGACCCTCTTGACAAAATCGAACGCCTCCTCGTGCCAGATACCTATCCGGCCCATTCCCGTATCGACCTTTATGTGGACTTTAAGCCTTGAGGTCCCCGCAGCCTCTTTCTTGACAGCCTCCAGCAATTCCTCGCTGCATAATGTCAGAGTAATGTTCTTCTCTATCGCCACCTTTAATTCGTCCGGCAGGACGGATCCCAAGACCAGCACAGGCGTACTTATGCCGTGTTCCCTTATCCTGACAGCCTCATCCGTCGTCGCGACGCCCAGATAATCGACCCCGCAGCGCTCAAGGACCCTCGACACTTCTACTGTACCATGGCCGTATGCATTGGCTTTCACCACGACCATTATGCAGATATTCCTTCCGACGAGCTTTCGGACCTGCTTGTAATTATGTTCTATCGCGTTAAGGTCTATATCAGCCCATGTCGGCCTGTAACGCGGCCTTGGAACTCCGTTGCGTATTTTGACTGTTATATTATCCATATCTAGTATTCCGCTTTTACTTACAGCTTATAACTTATAACTTACGACTTACTATTTCCCTGTTATATCGCACTCCCTCGAGTAAAGATACATCGGTTCCAACTCTTCCGGCTTCACGTACTTTTTCTTCCTAAAATATTGCGATCCGAGCGCAGCCACGACTTCGGCCCTGGGATACCAGTCTTTCAGATAATCTTTTTTTATTTCGACCTGGTCAATAGCGTCTCCCATAAATAACGCATTTTTTCCCCGCATCTTCTCCATCAGTTCTTTTGCGGGTAGAAGCAGGTATTTCGACAGCCTCTTTATCGACTTACCGTCCGAGCGGTATATGCAGGCGTAGACCTTGCCTTTTCTAGCGTCGAGGACAGGACATAAAAATCCTTTAAAACCTTCGGCATTATACGCGATGACGTCAAGCGTCGGCACAGCGACTATACGTTTTTTCAGCGCGTACGCAAACCCTTTGACGGTAGTGATCCCTATCCTCAGGCCTGTAAATGAACCGGGCCCTGCGCTTACGCAAATTCCGTCGATGCCATGCGGCGTCAACTTCGCTTTTTTCAGGACTCTGTCTATCATGGGAACGAGGAGGCTCGAATGCTTCATTGCGGCCTTCTCGTGAAAACTGCTTAAGACCCTGCCGCCGTCCGTTACCGCAAGACTTAAGTATTCCGTCGATGTGTCGATCGCGAGCAGTTTCATTTTATATTTTCTATCTCTATCTTCCGCTTCTCTTCTCCGAGCACGGACAATTTCACTTTGACATATTTTTTCGGCAAAAGACCTTCTATCTTATCCGCCCACTCTATCACTGTTACGCCGCTGCCGTAAAAATATTCCTCATAACTCTCGGCGTCTATTATACTCGATCCGTCCAGCCGGTAAAGATCGAAATGATATAGGGACAGACGGCCTTTGTATTCCTTTATTATAACAAATGTGGGGCTATTGACATAGCGGACGTCCTTTACCTTCAAACCCTTCGCTATCCCCTTCGTCAGGACGGTCTTACCCGCGCCGAGGTCGCCGATAAGAGCTACGACGTCGCCTTTCTTTAATTTTACCGCGAGCTTAACGCCTATAGCTATCGTCTCTTCTACACTATTAGAAATATATTTCATGCTTGCCCTGGAAATGGAGGTAGCCTTTCGGCTTCAGTTCCTCGACCTCACCCTCTTCTCTTATGAGCTTATATCCATGCTTCTTGTCGATAACCTCTCCTATCAACGCGACCGACGTCGGCATACGATCGAGAGCCGTTTTAAAGAACCGCCGCGCCTCTTTTACGCTCATCGTGAAGAGGAGCTCGAAATCCTCACCCTCATAAATGGCTTTATCGAACGAACGCTCTTCTCTTGAAAGAGGGACAGCGCTTTCGTAGATCCTGCCGCCGACGCGGCTCGAACCCAATATCCGCCAGAGGTCTATAATGAGCCCGTCGGAAATATCTATCATCGAATTTACCTTAAAATCCCTTACGAGCCGCCGGGCCTCTTCGACTCTCGGCGTAAAACTCAAGTGCTTTCTTTTTATGGAGCCGCCTATCGAACCCGTTACCAGGATAAGGTCGCCTGCCTTTGCACCGCTCCTTAAGACAAGGTTCTTCTTCTCGACCTCGCCTATCAGTGACACATCTATTACTAATTTCTTCGACCTGGTAGTGTCGCCGCCAACTATGCTTACGTTGAATTTTCGGGCAAGGGAGGCCATTCCTTTATATACGCCGTCGGCAAATGATAAAGGCAGTTCAGGGTCGAGGCCTATCGAGACGACCGCGTATTTAGGCAATCCTCCCATCGCCGCGATATCGCTTATATTTCGGCCGAGCGCTTTCCATCCAATTTCAAAGGGCGTTGCGGCTTTGCGCCGAAAATGGACGTCCTCGACGAGCATATCGCATGTAAATAACAGGTATTTATCTTTTGTCCATTTAATGACCGCCGTATCGTCGCCGATGCCTTTCACCACACCGCTACCCGGCCTGGTCTTTCTCGCAAGGCGTCTAATCAAACCGATCTCACCGGCGTCTTTTATCTTCATCTCTAAGAGCCTCTTTTCGCCAATGTCTTCAAATAGGGTTTCCTAAATATCCCCTTCTCTGTCACGATCGCCGTTATAAGCTTGTTCGGCGTAACATCAAACGCCGGATTATAGACCTTCACCTTTGCAGGGGCTATCCTCTTACCGGCGATCATCCTCACTTCATTGCCGTCGCGTTCTTCTATCGGGATATCCTTGCCGCTCTTCAGCCGGAAATCGAACGTCGAGAGCGGAGCGACTATGTAAAATTTAACCCCGTGATATTTCGCCAGCACAGCAAGACTGTAAGTGCCGATCTTGTTGGCGGCGTCCCCGTTCGCGGCGATCCTGTCAGCGCCGACGAATATCTTGTCTATCTTACCCTTTTCCATGAGACTTGCGGCCATGTTGTCGCAGATGAGTGTCGTATCGATATGTTCATGCATCAATTCCCATGTCGTGAGCCGCGCTCCCTGCAATAGAGGCCTGGTCTCGTCGGCGTATACCTTAAAGCGTTTACCCTGTTTCTTTGCCTCGAACAGGACCCCGAGAGCAGTGCCGTAATCTGCTGTCGCCAATCCTCCGGCATTGCAGTGCGTCAGGATATTGTCGCCGGACTTTATCAGGCGCTCGCCGTACCCGGCCATCCGCCTGCAGCTCGCTTTGTCCTCCTCGACGATCCTGATCGCCTCTCTCTTCAAGATCTTTTTGATCTCGCCTACCGGAGCGTTCCTGTTCTCCTTCGCGACCCGTTCCATCCTCTCAAGCGCCCAGAAGAGATTGACGGCCGTCGGCCTGGACGACGCCAGATATTCAGTGACTCCGCGCAATTCTTTGAAGAACTTCTGGAAATCTTTCGCTTTCGAATCTTTTACCCCGAGGACCGCGCCC
>JAQUSE010000105.1 GCA_028715235.1 Candidatus Omnitrophota bacterium
GTCGCCGTCCGCATCCGGATCTTCCCAATCGAAATAGCCGTCTTGATCAAGATCTACGGAATTCGCCGTATACCGATCCGCGAGGCTCCCGGGTATCAGTTTGGCTGTGAGCTCATTCATATAAGCGCCCATCCCCTGATCCATAGATATCGCAGTTACGATCGCCACAAGATCCGGATACCGATTATCGAGTTTATCGAGCAGTACGGTCCGGAATGTTTCAAGGCTTGTATATTGCGTGAGATCGACCGTTTCGCCGAACAATTGGTTAAGAAGGCTCTGGGTGTCGTCGATCAAGACGCAATCAATGACGCCATTTATAAAGGCTTCCTGCGACAGATCGCTTGAAACACCGCGAATCAACTTCCCGAGATTCGTATCCAAGGCATCGGTAATGCCGATAAGCGCCGTTTTAAAATCGCTTACCGTCGAATATGCGCCGGCGTTGATCGGCCTGCCCATAAGCACCGAAAGGAGCCCTGCGGTCCGATCGGTTGTTTTGATCGCATTGATAAGCGCAGCTACGATCTCCTGTTTCGACGCTCCGGTAACACCGGCGATCAGCGCTTGAAGCGTCGTGTAACCGCCGGTCGGTGTAATGGTATAACCGGCTGCTATGGCGGCCAGGCTGGCGATGAGCGCGCCGCTTGATCGTTCGTCCATATCTTTGACACCGTCACGATCGGTGTCGCTGCGCGAATTACTGAAGAAATCATTAATAGCGGTGCCCTGGCGCGTTTCCAGCATATCGCTCTCACCGTCGTTATCCGTATCTTTTGTATGAGTCGATCCCGTATAATCTGTCGCATTCGTCCAATCAGTTCCGTTCGCCTTCTCGAAAGAATCGCTATATCCGTCGCCATCCTGGTCCTGTAAGGTGATCAGGTCCCCTGCTTCGGTAAGGGGAATATCAGACCAATCTTTCTTATTCAGATGATGCGCGTCTTCGTAGGTGTCGCTGTACCCGTCTCCGTCAGAATCCTTAATACCGTTGGTGTAGGTAACCAGGCTGTCGATAAGCTCTCCAGCCGCGGCAAGGAGTGCGCTCGCACCTATACGTTTCGAATCAACCAGCGTCTTTATGTCGTAATCGGTTACGCGGCTATTGATCCTCTCCACATTCCCGAGCAGCTTGTACATCTGGTTGTAATAGCCGTAAGCTTCGGTTATCTTGTCCTTGAGCGCCAGGATCGATAATCCCGTAACATTCTGGATAGCGGTCTGGATCTCGACCTTTAACGCGTTCATGGAATTTATAAGGGTCTGCGCATCGCCGGCGGCGGTCTCATCGTCAGGATAGGCGCCCTCTGTTTCGGCGCGATATTTGTTAAGTCCTTCGATGAGTTTTTTGATATTGACAAGGCTGTCATCAGCCTGTGCGATCTGCGCGTTTATGGCTTCCTTCGCCTTAGCGGTTCCCGCACTCGCAAGAAGCCGCTTAAGCTCAGCCAACCATATATCATAGGCATTCTTCTTGGCATAGAGGTTCGCCGCTATTTCAGTCATGACACCTGTTATAGTGTCGCCGTTCGCGCAATCAAACATCAGGCCCTGCACATTGCCTGCCTGATCCATCACGAAGCTGACGTTTGACCCGTTCGCTGCGGCAAAGGTCGTCGTGGTGCCGGTGCCCATTGCCTGTGCCAGCATCGTTTTTGTTGCGATAGCCCGGCCCTGATATTTTTCCCTGAAAGCAGCGTACGTTTCGGTTATTGTCTGGCCGGCAACCGTATAGGTTATTGCTGTAACCGTGACCTTGGTGATCAGGGCCAGCTGATTGACATTATCGTATTTGATCTCGGCCAGCACGGGATAGAACGGTTTTGTTCCCGTTAAGGAGGTCAGGCCTTCACTGCGCCGTACGCCGGCCGTTTGCGCCGCGCCTTCGGCCGGTATTACAGCCTGCATCTCAACGCGAACTTGAGTCGAAGCTCGCGATGCTGCGTCTTTAATCTCATTCTCAGGCGTTCCTGTCTGAAGATAATTGACGAACGATGCGAATGCTGTGGTCAGTTCATACCTGAACTCCTGTCGGCCGTTAATCGCTGCTACTATATTATTCAAGAGTTCATGCGAATTTTCATAGGCAGCACCGCCTTCTGAGGCATAGAGTTCTTTCATGACCATCGCAACAGCCTTGCCTGCTGCCCTGCGGTACTCCGAGTTATTGCTCAACATGGCCTGCATCATAACCGTGTATAGCCCGAGCCGGGCATCAGCACCCTCTGCCGTCCCGGCAAGCATGGCTGTCAGTTCGCCCGCGATATTGGCGGCATTATCGGCCTCGCCGGTCGTAAACTCTTTCAAATGCATGGCCTCATGGCTCGTCGTCTGATGCGCGAGGTAATCACCCAGCCGGACGGTTATGTCATTAAGAGCAACGTTCCCTGCGCCGTCTATGAGCCATGCCTTTTCAGCATTGGTAAGCTGGGTTCCGGCGACGGTCTTTTCGATCAAGGCAACAACATTCTTCTGATCGTTCGACACGCCTTCGGTCCGGGTAATACTCTCAAGCACCATGAGGAGCAGTTTACCGAGGGACTTTTCCAGCTCCTTCTTTTGAGTGCCGGACAAGTCAGTCCTGATATCATCGCCTATAAATGCGCCAAAAGTCGCGATATCTATGGTACCGTTCGTGATCAGCGAAGCGATCTGTGCCTGGGCATCTCGCTCGCATTTCGTTTTAAACACAACCGCTATATTTTCCTTGCGATAAGCTGTGCCAAGTTCGGTCGTTGCTGCGTCGCCTCCTGAAACGACTATACTATACGCATCCTGTACGCCGGGGACGGGGATCACCTGTTCGATATGGAAAAGTTGGCCGCCCGAATCCCAGTCCAGGTACAGTCCCGCGCCCATAAGGTAACGATTGTTCAATCCGTCGGTTGCCGAAACAAGGTTCCGAACGGCTTGAGCGGTATCGGCAGTGTCAGCGCTATTTATGAGATTTATTGCATCTTTTGCGGCCTTGAGGAGCGATTTAAACTCCGTGTCTCCGCTAAGCGAGGCATTACGTTCAGATAAAAATGCGTCTAAGGCGCTATCGGTCATGGTGCCCCGACAATAGTCAGTAAAGGCCTGTTCGATCGTCTCGGCGCGGTTTTTCGTTCCGATGTCCGCGATCACCTGTGCATAGGCCTTAGCGACACCTGCCGCAATATGCGAGAGAGGGATCTCGTCAGCGGAAATCAGGTCAGCCAGGTGGAGCCCCGTCTGTGCGCCGATCGACAGCGAAGGAGAAGCCGATGACGTATACGCGCCTGTCAACATAGAGATCAAAGTATCGAACGACGCGCCCGCGCCTACTATCTGGACGTCAAATAATCCCGCCAGGCTATAGAGGACATCAGGCGTCAGGCCTAGAGGCGCACTTGAAACAGGTGTTATCGAGCCGGTTGCGATCTCGCCCAGAAGACCGGCAAAGGCCACGTTGCCGCTGGAAAGGTTAAGGCCGTTATCCTGGAAAAAGGTCTGAATGAACGCAGGATAGGGATTTGCGACCGTCGTATAATTGGCAGTCAGGTAATTTGTTACGGCCGTAATGCCGGCTGTTTCTCCGGTTATCGGCAGGATAGAGCCGTTATTCTGCATTATCATGAGGATAAGCGGCTCATACTTCAGATAATCCGGATCGTTCGGATCGGTCTGGGCCGTCTGAACGAGCCCCTGCAGATATGTCAGGAACGTATTGATATTATTTATGATAGAACCGCTGGGATCCAGAGGATCTATCACGACTGTTTGAGCATAATCGTAAAGGATCTCGACGACATTCCCTATCCCCTCAGGCATATTGAGTCTGAAATTCATATACTCCAGAAGGTTCGCCATATCTGTCCCGCCCAGTACCCCCACCTGTCCGCCCGGTAAGGTTATCGTCAGGGTATTATTCCCGCTAACCTGCATAACGCCGAGTCCGGGTATACCGTAAATGCTTGTCGTGTATCCTCCGGTCAGGCTGACCGCATGGTCCAGGGCAGCAAAGAAATTGTTCAGGGTAATGACCGTCATCGCCGAATTATCGAGCGGGTTAGTCGGGTCAGTCCCGTTCTGTAACTCGTCATAATCGCTATCGCCGTCCCGGTCGCTATCAAACCCCTGCATGAACGATATAAGGTTCGTAATGGCAGTGACATCGGACCCATCCAATTGGCCGTTCATGTCGACATCAATAAACTGGTCGACGACACGCTTCATCTTATTGATCTCGTCCTGTGTTATGGTGCCGTTACCGTCGAGATCGAAATTATACGCCGCGGAAAGGTTTGCAACATTGCCGTTCACGGTCGAAAGTGCCCGTATGATCGTCTGAAGGGCGCGTATATCACTATAATCATAGATACCATTCCCATCGACGTCGACGATCATGGTAATACTGTTCGTCAATAAAGTTACGTCCTTCTCATCGACAACGCCGTCCTGGTTCACATCAGCCCAGATATTCATGGTGGGATCATAATAGGCCCCGGAACTGCCTACTTCGAAGCGCCGTACCGTCTTTATCTTCTCGTTCCCTTTCGGCCCCTCATAATAGGTTACACTTTCCAGGACGTTCGTCTCGCCGACATATTCTTCGACCCTCTCCAGTGCTTCCGTATAAAGGCGATAGAAATACCGGCTGGTCCCCTTGACCGTGCCGTCGGTATTAAATGACTTGACCAGTGAGACACGCTCATTATCGATATAACCGAAATAATATGTTTCGGCCTGTTTATACCAGGGCGTGGTGGTGGGCGTATAGATACCCGTAAAATAGATATACCGGTCAGAACGTTTGAGCGGGTCATAAATACCGATAGTCGGATCGCCGGCCCTTACCATAAAGGTCCCTGACGTATAAACGCCGGTGACCGGATCAATATTTGACTCAAAATAATAGTCTTCGCGCATAGCATAGGTGCCGTCTACTTCGCGCGTGAATATCTCATACCGTTTTTCGGCGTCGCGTATTCCTTTAAATATAGTTTCGCGCACCGGCGTATGCAACGGATTGGACGGATCGGTATTCGGCGATTTGTATTCAAGTAATTTTTCAAGCGGGGCGTCCTCTGCCACGGTATAGGCGCCTGTGTTATAAATATACTTTTGAAGTTTATCGAATACCATGGTGGTCTCAAAGGCCCCCTGATCCATTGCCAGGGCTTCCTGCGCCTTCGTCATGGTGAAATCGTTCCCCAAGCTGTCCGTAATATCAGTCTTAACATAGCTGATCCGTTCCTCTCCTTCTCCGCCGATATATTTTGTGAAACTCTTTAAGATACGCGTTGTTTCATCTTCAGAATCCCAGACCGCGATCCCGGTCATCACAAAGTTTTCCACGTCATACCAGTATTTTGTGACGCTCTCGACCGTAAAATCTGACATATATCTGGTGATCTCATCGACCACATCGTTACCGCCCAGGTCCCGGTACCGCGCTATAGAGATAAGGTTGCTGTTACGGTCATAGTGCCGGACAGACGCAAGGTCGTAGGATAATTCGTCATAATCATAGTAAGCCGTGCCGATCATATTCTCGTAAGACTCGCCGCCCGTTGGATAGACCGACACGATGTAATCGATCCTTTCCTCGCCCTTTTTGTCGTCCGTCCGATATACGGTCCTGGTTTTTTGGTTGTAATGCGTCGAATTCGGATTGGACGTTTCCATATTTACCGCTTCGGTAATCTGCTGGAGACGCCCGTCATCCCAGTAATCATAATAGGTCTGGCTGTACACGGTTGTCGCATCTCTCATGTAATTGAGCGCGCTGTCGACACGCTCTTTGCCGGCATAACCGCTATATTCCATGATAGACCGCAGGCGCGACTCAGGAAGACCGCTTACCTGCTCA